>JAVBXV010000207.1 GCA_030824405.1 Anaerolineales bacterium
CATCTCGGCGAAATTCGTCAGGCACTTTGCACAATAAAGACGTAGGCATATCCACATTATTTAAAAATCAAAAGTCGGGCTAAAAGCCCGACTTTTTTATGAGAAAATAGAAACATGAATCAACAAGACATCCTTCAAAAAACAGTCGAATATATCAAGCAGGAATTTTCAGATGATTCCTCGGGCCATGATTGGTGGCACATCTACCGCGTGTGGAAGAGCGCCGTCAGCATTTGCGAACAGGAAAAAGCGGATCTGTTCATCGTCCAGCTTGCCGCATTGCTCCACGATCTGGATGATTGGAAATTCAACAACACGGAAGATGAAACCCCGCTTCGCGCCCGTGCCTGGCTTGGATCCTGCAATGTAGACGCTGCCACCGCCGACAAAGTGTGCGAGATCATCATGCACATTTCCTACAAAGGCGCGCAGGTTGAAAATAAAATGAACAGCCTCGAAGGTTTCATCGTGCAGGACGCAGACAGGCTGGATGCCATTGGTGCCATCGGCATTGGGCGCGCCTTCGCATACGGCGGCTACAAAAACAGAATGATGTACGACCCCGAGTCTGCGCCAAAAATGCACGAAACTTTCGAGCAATACAAGAACAGCAAAAGCGCAACCATCAATCACTTTTACGAAAAACTACTTTTACTCAAAGATATGATGAACACAGCCACCGCAAAAAAAATAGCGAAGCAACGACACGAGGTCATGCTCCGCTTTCTGGATCAATTCATGAATGAATGGGAAGGAAAAAGCTGAGTTATTGTTTCAGCTTGAACACCAATCCATTTTCAGCTTCGTACACAAGTGAATAGATATCCGAGCTTCGCGCTGAAACCGCCAGGCTGCGCAGTGAAAGCGTCAGATCATTCTTTATATTTTCAGGCGGGATCATCACCACCAGATAATCATAGTCCACGCCATTACGCGCGCTCCACGCGTTCACGCACTGCACATCCGCGCAATGTTGAAACGCGATCAACTGATCGTACCAAGGGAAGAACTGTTCACCACGAGTCCACTCCAAACCCTGCATGGTCGTTGCGCTATATTGATCCGTCAACGCGGGGAACCATTCCTGCATTGGGTCAGACATGGAAAATTCACGCCCCGTTGCCAGCAGAAATGTTTTGCCATCGTCCACATTTTTCTGCACCCATTCGATCATCACCAGATCGTCAGGTTTCAAACTCGTGTTGACCAGTTGGAAATCAAAGATCATCGCGCCCAACACAAAATAAAATAGCAACCCAGAAAGCAATATCTGGACTCCGCGCTTCATGAACACGCCTTCAGCCTGCTCCTCGTCCGAACGGCTGATCCATGCTGATAATTTGTACAACCCAATCCCCGCCAGCATGGATATTGGCAGCAGTGCAATCCCATCCCCGCCGCGTGGATCGATCAGGTAGGCAAGCACAATCCACGTGATCAAAAAGAATTCGCGCCGCGTGAACATGGCCCAGATTCCCAACATTGCGAGCACCATGATGGGAATGAATAAATAATCGCCCATCCCATCGAGTCTTAAGATCGCAAGATAGGAAGCGAGTGTGCGTTCACTGGTTTGGCCTGCCGAGATGAATGGCTGTATGCCGTAGCGAGTCAACACGGTAAGCCACCACGGGGAAGTTAACAAGGCCACACCAGCGCCTGTCACAACAGCGGAAGCAACTCCACGTTTGTTTCTGCCATAAAAAGCGAAGATCAATACACCGCCAAGAGTGGCATGTAACGCTGTCTGTGGATGGCTTAGGATCGCGCCTGCACCAAAGAGAATGGTGAGTAAAAGTTTTGCATGGCTATAGTTCTTAAATAATTGAACAGCCTGCCACAACATCAGAAGCAGGAACAATATTCCGAACGCGCGCGTGATTCCGCCGCCCATCACCTGCCAGACAAACGCGCGCGGCGAAAGCGCGTACACAATCACAGCCAGCGAAGCGAAGATGCGTGAGTTAAGAACCTGCTCGGCAAGTTTGTAAAAGATATAGATGGAGAGGGTGTTGAGTACTGCCGGGAGGTAAAGTAATATTCCTAGTACAGAAACAGGTAACAGGTCCGAAAGAGAAGCGGCGAAATAAAATCCGAAGGGAGGGTAGGCGAAAGGAATATCTGCAAAGTTGTATGTCGTGAATTGCGGAAGAAGATATCGATTGGCCTGCAAGTTTTGGATCATGGTGTAGAACATGCCGCCATCGTTAAGCGGGAAGCCGTTGGTGACGACAGGCCAAAAACGGACCACTGCGCCGAACAACAGGGCGGTGAAAAATAAAAGTGCGGGCCAATCCAATTTTCGATTCATGCAGACCTCAGTTTATCTTTAACATCTCACGAATGATGGGAGTTAAGCCGCTGAAGAAAAATTCAACCGCGATCACCATGACGATCAACCCCATCAAGCGCAGCATAACCTTGTTCCCATTTTCGCCAATGAGACGGGTGACCTGTTTCGCCATGATCAGAAAAAAATAAGTAATGGCAATCAGCAGAACAATGATGCCCAACACCACACCAGACTCAAGCGGCGATTTCGATTCGTTCATCAAAAGGATGGACGTGGTGATGGCGCCGGGGCCGCAGATAATGGGGATGCCCAGCGGGGTGATGGAAATATCGTTGATGTATTCGTGCGTTGTTTCGTCATCGTATTGGATGCGTGTGAGATGCGCCTGCAACATTTCGTAGCCCATGAGAAAGAAGATCACGCCGCCAACCACGCGCAGGCTGTTGACGGAGATGGAAAAGAAACGGAAGATCCACTGCCCCGTAAGCGCGAATGCGAGCAAAATAAATAGCGCCGTCAGGCTGGCTTTGCGCGCCACACGATGCGATTCGTGCGGAGAAAGTTTTGAGGTCATAGCGGTGAACACGGGGATCACGCCGATGGGATTGACCATCGTAAACATGGAAATGAAACTGAGCAATGCAAATTGAAATAATGGGGAAGCGGCCATGAGGCTCCTTGATATTCTGGAATACGCTGATGCACAATTCTACCAATACACTGTCATGATATACTGCCTTAAACAATATGGAGAGAGAGAAATGAAAAAACAAAAAAACATGCAAATCTTCTTCGCGGCCCTTTCGGTCGCGTTTTCCATTCTGGCGTGCAACACATTGATCGCAACGCCGACTGCGCCAACAGAAATTCCCGCCCTTGAAATCACTCCTTCGGCAGAGCCAGCCGAGCCAACAGAGATCACGGATGCCAATGCTGGAACAGACGGCGTGGGCGATTCACTGTATCCCAACTTTGGCAATGGCGGCTACAACGTGGAGCATTACACACTGGAC
This sequence comes from Anaerolineales bacterium, assembly GCA_030824405.1. Taxonomy (GTDB): domain Bacteria; phylum Chloroflexota; class Anaerolineae; order Anaerolineales; family Villigracilaceae; genus Villigracilis. The sequence continues at coordinate 3,307 of JAVBXV010000207.1, forward strand.
ATTACAGTGAATGATATTTCCACAAGTGACCTGACCGCTGTAACAACCATCACCGCAAACGCCGAGCAGAATTTGAGCAGTTTCAATCTTGATTTTTTGGGTTTTGAAATTACAGATATTTCAGTAAACAATAAACCTGCAGAATATGCGCGCAACGGACAGGAATTGACGATCATCCCCGCACAAGCGCTGGTCGCAAATGAAAATTTTGTAGTAACCGTTCAATACAACGGCTCACCAGAAGAAATGAATTCAGTGGCGCTGC
>JAVBXV010000120.1 GCA_030824405.1 Anaerolineales bacterium
ATATAGTGGATGGTCTGCATTGGCAAAGAAATCAAGCACGCGTCCTGAAATATCAACCCGCAGCAGTACATCTGGCAGAGCATCCACAATGATGCGGTTACGGCGCTCGCTTAGACGCAGTGTTTCTTCATTGTTGACCCTTTCCATGGCCGCGCCCAACAGATTTGCTGTCGTCTGCACGATATCAAAAATGGTTGGCAGCCAGGAAAGACGATCTTCCTTGTCGAACAAGCCTAAAAATCCCCACGAGCGCGAAGCACCCTGAATCGGGATGATCAACAGAGACACACTGGGAACGGCGGGGATCTGTGTATACACGTCGGTCACTGAAAATACACGCTCAGGCATCTCCATCAGTGAAGCAGTGAACGGCTCCACGACAGACATGGCATCAAAACCCGTGTCCACCTGATCGACCCATTGATATTTAACTTGCAGGGAGGAATCTTTTATATCAAAGATCGCGCAACTGAACACGCCCACCGCATATCCAAGCGACTCAAGCACTTCGGGGATGCGTTCTTCAATATTCGATGAACGGAACAACGAAGCAGTCACTTCGCCGATGACCGCCTGCGCGCGCATGTGGCGCTTGAGGACGCGCTCTGCCTGTTTGCGCTCTGTGATGTCACGTGCCACCATTTGGATATAAGCAGGCATCGACTTTTCATTATGCACAACAGAGATACTCAACTCGACAGGCAGGGTCAAGCCATTTTTTCTTCTCAGCGTCTGTTCCGTAGAACTTTGGCGCTTTTCAAGGAATAAACCACGATCTGTGGACTCGTCCATGAACATGATCTCTTCGACGGGCATTCCGATCAATTCGCCTTCATCATATCCAAGTAAATTCATGGCTTTTGTATTGGCAGTAAGTATCTGAAAATTTAAACCGATGATGAAGACACACTCCCCCGTTTGTTCGAACAACGCCCGATAATCAAGAGACTCCCCCCAGGTACGCCCTTGATTCAAGTGGACTTTAATATCCACAGGGAGTTTACTGAGCGGGATCGTCTTTTCATCCATACACAATATCCTCTGGTCGTAACGCGGGCAGGGTTATTTCCATGCAGCATCCTTTTTCGCGTTCCAGTATTTTTATGTCGCCTCCAAGGGAGGTGAATACTGCGCGGGCAATGGTGAGCCCCACACCCAATCCTTGAAACTCGCGGTTATCTCCCTGGCTTGCCTGATAAAAACGCTCGAACACTTTTTCCTGCAACTCCAATGGAATGCCTGGACCATCGTCTTCCAGCTCGATCACTGCACCGCCATTTCCAGTGGACTTTACTCGCAAGGTCACCTTTCCACTTTGCGGGCTAAACTTGAAAGCATTATCCGCCAGGTTGATCAACGCCTGTGTGAATTCACGTCTTGGGGCAAGAATGGTATCTGTCACTTTAATATCGTGAACAAATTCAATTTCCCTGCTTTGATATCGTTGTAATCTTTTTTGAATGGGCATCACAATATGGATCATGGGATCGATAGCCTGACGAATCTGGTTGACCTCATTTTGATCCATATCAGATAATAAAATGATGTCCGAAACCAAAGCATCCATTCGATCCACGCTGGAAAGGGCAATGTGAATAAACTCGTTCTGCTCTTCCTGATTGGAAAATTTATGATTAACCGCCATCTCCAAAGACATCATGATATTTCCCAATGGAGTACGGATCTCATGTCGAAAGTTTTGCAGGATCTCCTTGCGGAATTTCTCCATTTCAACCTGGGCATCCTGTTTCCCCATCTGCCTGCCATGCTCGCGCTCGGTTTGCACGCGGCGGAGAACCGCATCAATACGCGCAAGCAATTCTTCGGTCACAAATGGTTTTGTAACGTAATCATCTGCGCCCTCGCGGATGCCTGTCACACGATCTTCAGAGGCCGTTCGTGCAGTGAGGAAAATGAATGGAATGGAAGCCAGACTGGGCACAGTGCTCAACTGTCGGCGGAGTTCGAAGCCGTTCATATTGGGCATCATCACATCAGAAAGAATCAGATCAGGCTGCACATCGGCAGCCTTAAGGATCCCGTCAGTTCCATCTTCGGCGGTAACAACAACATATCCCTGCCGTTTTAAGGTGGCAGAGAGCCCAAGACGGATGGCTGGCTCGTCATCCACGATCAGAATTGTCTTTTTGTTCTCCATATCCATAATAACCTGATTGATTATCCCAACCTTCAGACACAAATACATAATAAGGACATAACAAAACCAACACCCCATGCCAGTTCTAAATCGGGGGGTTCGCCTGTATAATGGCACTATACCTCGCCGATCCAGAAAAGCGGTTATACTACTCCTCCGCTAAAACCATCGAACAGATGCTTCAGCACACCAAACAGACAACCATCTTCGCAGAATCATCAGCAAGATCATAATGTCCCAATAAAATAAAGTTTTCACCATAGGATTTTTTGCTCAAATGTTTATAGATCATGTTAATATCCAAGTTAAATCAGGCAAGGGCGGCGACGGAATGGTCCATTTCCGCCGTGAAAAATACGAACCGCGCGGCGGCCCCGATGGCGGCGATGGCGGCAAAGGCGGCGATGTCATCTTTGAAGTACTAGCCACGCTCAATACGCTTTCCGCGTTTCGCCCCAACCAGCTTTTCGCAGCAGATGAAGGTCGAGGCGGCGGCGGCTCGCAGAAAACAGGCAAAGGCGGAAAAGACCTCATCATTCACGTGCCCCCTGGCACGGTCATTTATGACGCCGAAACTGGCGATCTGCTCGGCGACCTCACCCACCCTGGCCAACAGCTCAAGATCCTCAAAGGCGGACGCGGCGGACGCGGCAATCAACATTTTGCCACCGCACGTAATCAGGCTCCGCGCGCAGCCGAACGCGGCGAACCGCACGAGGAAAAATTACTGCGCCTCGAACTTAAACTGATTGCTGATATCGGCATTATTGGCTTGCCCAACGCTGGAAAATCCACTCTCCTATCCGCGCTGACAAATGCCAAACCAAAAATTGGCGATTACCCATTCACCACCCTCGAACCCAACCTCGGCGTTGCAAAAATTGACGATGACTCAACCGTCGTTATGGCAGACATCCCAGGCTTGATCGAAGGCGCCGCAGAAGGTGCAGGCCTCGGCCACGACTTCCTGCGTCACATTCAACGCACGCGCGTTCTCATCCACATGATCGACGGCTTGTCTGAAGACCCGCTGGCAGATTTCAGCCAGATCAATACCGAACTGGCCTTGTTCGACCCCAAACTCGGCAGCAAGCCGCAGGTTGTTGTCTTGAATAAAATTGACCAGCCTGACGTGCAGGAAAGACTAAAAGAAATAAAAGCCAGTTTCAAAAAGAAAAAAGTGGAGTTGATCACCGCCTCCGCCATGGCACGCACCAACACGCGTGACATCTTAATTGCGGCCGTCAAAAAACTGGAAGAGACGCCCATTCCTGAAAGGGAAGAAACGCTCCCAGTCTACAAACCTGAAGTGGACCCGAATCTATTTGCGATCACACGTGAAAATGGCGACCAATGGAGAATCACTGGCGTAGCCATTGAACGCGCCGCAAAGATGACC
>JAVBXV010000151.1 GCA_030824405.1 Anaerolineales bacterium
ATATTATAAGATGAAAATTAAGCTTGATTACTTTCCTCGATCATTTTTTCAATATCTCGTACATGCTCTATTTCATGATCGCCGAAAAAAACCACCATATCCTGCAGTGAACCTTCCGCTCCCCACGGCAAAACAGAGACCTGTGTAATCAACTCATTTGGCATGGTGCGAACGAGTTCCATCACTTTGGCTCGTGTTTGAATGTATTCGCTCAAAATGCGGTCATAGCTCAAGCCTTCGCGCGTGTACACCGTTTCTTGATTGTATACATCAGCGCCGCGCGGCGCAATGACTGTAGGTGTTTCACCTTTTATCAAGGCTGAAAGAAAGTTAAGCACGGCATCGTCCCAGCCAGAGAGATGAGCAAGGATCTCTCGAATTGTCCACAAAGGATAGATCTTGCGGTTTCTGTCAATTTCATTAAGTTGTGCCATCATCATGGCGTGTGATGTCTCAAGAGTGTTGTAAATTTTTTCGCGGTTTTCCATATACATTCCTGTTGATATTGATTTGTATAACCAAGACGCTTGCTGTTTCCATAATTTTACATTTTAAAGCGGAGAGCCGTGCCTGCGTAGGGCGCGGCTCTCCTGTGGGAGGAAGCGAATTAATCTGTTGCAGCAGGCTCCATTGCGAGCGGAGCAGGGGAGTGATGGATCTTATCGAGCACAATATACCCAATGACTGTGACCACACCTAAAATTCCGCATGCATACCAGAGCCAGTTGGGTGCGGCGCCGTCTAATAGGAGGCCAGCGAAGTATGGGCCAATGGCAAATGCCGCTCCCCATGAAAGGCTGGAGACTGCCATGTAGCGTCCGCGCATTTCTTCGGGGGGAAAACTCGCGACCAATGATTGTTGGAATGGGCTGACAATCATTTCTCCAATGGTAATGATAATCATCGCCAGCGCGAACATCGCGTAGGTGGATGTGAAGCCATACATGGCGAATCCAATGCCATAAAAGGCAGTGCCGAGTGCTACCATCAACATGGGTTTATATTTTTCCAGTTTGCGCGCCACCCAAAATTGAAAGATCACCACAATGATCGCGTTCATGCTGATCAAATAGCCATACCCGATCGCTGGAACATTATGCATGTCTCGAAGGAAAACACCCAGGGTTGTGTTGAAGTTTACATAGATGAGAGCAGTCATCACACTTATGATGATGAATGCCACAAATGGAATGTCCTTGAATACTTTTCCATATCCTGCAAAGGTTTGTGACATTGTTTCAGGCTTGGCATCTGGATGCGCGGCAGGTTTTGTCTCTGGCAGAAAGAAGAAGACTATGGCGGCAGAGATCAAGCTGATGATTGCGTCCACGATGAAGATCAGGAGATAGGACTTTGCGATCAGTAAACCTGCCACGGCGGGGGCGATGATCACGGCAAGATTAAACACCACACGGATAATGCCGTAGCCTTCAGCACGTTTATTCTCAGGGAGCAGGTCTGCAACGACTGCTTCATGTGCGGGCCCGCCAATACTGGACAGTGTCCCAACAATGGCAGAGACCGCTATGAAGATCCCAAGGGTGGGAGCAAATCCCATGCCAAGCGCGCTCAGTGATGAAAGCACCAGGCTGAAGATGATGACGCTTTTGCGTCCCATGCGATCTGTCAACGCGCCGCCGAGGGCGCTGCCTATAAACCCTGAAACGGAGAATACGGCGAACAGTATTCCCACTGTAGACATACCGATCTTGAATTTGTCCGTAAGGTATAACGCGAAAAACGGGTAGAGCATGAATCCGCCGAAGCGGTCAATAAACACGATGATGTTGTAGATCCAAAAAGCTTTTGGATATTCATGATAGATTTTTATAAAGTTGTTTAACATTCTCTCTCTTCTCTGTAAAGGTCGAACTTGTTGCTAATGGGCGCAGCTCTGATTTATGGAACGAGTAAATGGATTTGGCTGAAAATTTTTATCCCCATTACTTCCTGTTCCAGGCGAATCTGCTGTATATCGTGCGCAAGATCTTTGCGGTGTTCCTCGTTTAAGTATTCATCCATTAAATGGTTCATGTTAAGCCTCCTTTGTGCGGTCCAATAGAAAGGCGGAAATTGCCTTGAGCGTTTTCTCGATACGATCATGGTTCAGGGTGTATGCCTTTGATCCGTTTACTCTCCTTTCTTGAAGAAATCCATTGGCTGTTAATTGGCCCAGATATCGCGAAACACTGGGCTGGCTGAGTTTGATCGCATCCATCACTTCGTTTGCACGCATTTCACCATTCTCTGCGATCATTTGCAGAATTTGCAAGCGAGTCTCATCTGCCAGTGCAGAAAGCTTGCTTACGATCTCGGTGCGATCCAACTCAGGGACGTGTACATCTGAACCTTCAGGAAGATGTGCACCGAAGTGAATATAAATATTGTTTCCCACTTTTGTTGAATGAATGTACGGCCCGATATGCGCATTGGGAACGAAGATCAATTCATTCGCGCTTTCAAGTTCGTGACCCCATTTTGATTCATGGAGTTCCTGTCCAGTTACGAATTGGACCAATTCAGCGCGTGTCATATCGTTCAAGTTGATTTGGTTGAACGCCCTGGCCGATTCTTCCAACATGGGGCGCACACGAGACCATTCAGCTTGCAGGTAATTCTTCCAGAACCAGCGGATGTGCCCAGTGACCAACTGCTTGAGTGCGGCAGGGTCGATCACATATTGATAGGCGCGCATTTCCATTTCATCATCGGTCAATTCTGCACCAAAGCGGTATTTCAGAAAATTTACATAGTTTTCAGCAGATACAAGAACTTCGTCCCAGTTCACGGATTCGTTGATGTTCTTTTGAGATTCTTCTGTAATACAGATTCCTGCATACGCATTGAGCAGGCGTTCCCGAAATTCAGATGGGGGTGTGGCCTCAAGGTTTTCCAGATAAGTCTCAAAACTCGTCCCGTTGCTGCGCGGCAAAATGGAATAATAAAAACCAATGGTCACCAGCTTGTGGCGCAGCCTTTCCTCAGTGGACATTTGAGTGCGGGTCTTTCCAACCCATTCGTGAATGCCTGGCTCGTCCTCGGCTTTTGAAATCAACAGCAAACTGCCAAATGCATTTATTGCTGGCTCAACAGCCACATGGCTACGGTCATTACGAATTTTTTCAAGTTTGAGAGCAAAAGGGGCCATTGGATTCTCCGATTTATGCATAGTATTCAATAAATTGAATACTATGCATATTTTAGCCAAATCTTTGGATTTGTCAAGTAGGCAAATAAAAACAACCTGCTAATTTAGCAGGCTGTTTTTGGATTGAAAAAACGCTTCTTTCTGGACCTAGGGGTTGGGCGTGCCTTCGACTGCCACTCCCACCCAAGTGAAGACTCGTTTGTCGCTGATCGCGCCAGAGTTTGCCCAAATGGGCTGGCCCTGATCGTCTGTACCCGCCTGGCGAACGGGGATGATCCACCAGCGTAGAACATGCGCCACATTATCCTTCGGGCGGAAGGAGGTGGGCACAATATATTTTGTGTCTGTTACATAATCAGTCAGGCGGCGGGTCTGGTCGGCGGTAACAT
>JAVBXV010000341.1 GCA_030824405.1 Anaerolineales bacterium
CTGGCCTGCAGAACAAATGCCCCCGCTCCATCGCCAAACAGAATACAGGTGTTACGGTCTTTCCAATTCACAAAACGGGAAAGTGTTTCAGTGCCGATCACCAAAGCATTTTTGATGGAACCGCTTCGAATGGCCTGCGCGGCCATGTTAGTTGCAAAGATAAATCCTGTACAAGCTGCCAGCAGATCAAATGCGCCAGCTTTTGTTGCGCCGATCTGATCCTGGATGATACAGGCAGTGGCGGGAAAAATATATTCGGGAGATGAGCTTGTGCAGATAATCAAATCCAACTCTGTGGGCGCGAGGTTGGCTATCTGCAAAGCCTTGATAGCCGCCTCAACTCCCAGCGTGGATGGAAACTGATCTTCCCGTGCAATATGTCTTTCGCGAATCCCTGTGCGACTTCGAATCCATTCATCATTGGTGTCAACCATCTTGGCGATATCGTCATTGGTCAACACGGGCTCGGGCACGCTAATGCCCCACCCTGTAATATGCGCGTAAGTCATGTCGAACTCCTATTCTTTCCAGCGACTCATGATGAGGGTTGCGTTATGTCCGCCGAAGCCAAATGAGTTCGACATGACGTGGTTTGGTGTAGCTTTGCGTGGCTGGTTCGGAACGTAATCCAGATCACATATTGGGTCTGGCGTTTCGTAATTGATCGTGGGCGGCAGAATATTGTCGCGCATTGCCAATGAACAAATAACCGCTTCCACCGCGCCGGAAGCGCCCAACAAGTGACCAGTCATGGATTTGGTGGACGAAATGGCAAGTTTATAAGCATAGTCACCAAAGACCGTCTTAATTGCTGCGGTTTCACTCTTGTCGTTTAATTGAGTGGAAGTGCCATGTGCATTGATATATTGAATATCTGTCGGCTTAAGGACTGCATTTTCCAGGGCAAGTTTCATGGAATTGGCGGCGCCTGCACCATTCTCCGCAGGTGCTGAGATATGATGGGCGTCGTCTGTGGTTCCGTAGCCGCTAAATTCGCACAGAATATTTGCGCCGCGAGCCTTGGCGTATTCATAGGATTCCAGGATCAAAATCCCTGCCCCTTCCCCCATTAGAAAACCATCACGATCCTTATCAAATGGACGGGATGCCCGTTGCGGGTCATCATTGCGTGTGGATAAAGCAGTCATCACATTCATACCCGCCATGGATACTGCCGCAATGGCGGCTTCAGATGCGCCTGCGATCATCACGTCAGCCGCTCCACGGCGAATCATCTCAGCCGCTTCACCGAGTGCATTTGTGCCAGAAGCGCATGCGGTAGCTAGAGACATGTTTGGCCCGCGTGCGCCTACACGAATGGCGAGGTTGCCCGCCGCACTATCAGAGATCATCATGGGAATAAGAAATGGGCTAACGCGTTCTGGGCCGCGTTCTTTTAAAATATCATATTGCTCCAGCAAAGTAATAATACCGCCAATGCCTGTTCCGATCAAAATACCCACCCGGTCACGATTGCCATCATCAATCTTCAGCCCTGAATTCTCCAGAGCCTCCATGGCGGCAGCGGTGGCAAGTTGGGTAAAACGATCCATTTTGCGTGCTTCACGGGTTCCAAACAAGGCAACGGCATCAAACCCTTTTACTTCTGCCGCAAATTTTGTTCTATGCGCACTAGCGTCAAATGCGGCAATGGGAGCCGCGCCAGATGTGCCAGCAAGCAAAGCCTGCCAGGTATCATTTACATTATTTCCAACTGGGCTGACACAACCCAACCCGGTCACTACAACTCGTTGTCTCATAAATGCTATCTCCTTATCTTTTATCGTTAAACCATTGGAACAAGAGATATCTCTTGTTCCAATGGTTTAATAACACCCAACTTGGTGGTAAGACACGCACATTTAACTGGCCTGATGTAATAATCTCCACGCCTGTTGAATATGTAAACGGTCATGGTCGGCCATAAAACCAGTCACTTCGAGAAAATTGGTCGGGCCAAAAATTGCGTGGCGGGCTTTTTGCCCCCATTTTTCAGGGGGGATGTTTCTGATCAACTCAATGGTTTCCTTGCGTGCCTGCACAAACTCACACAGGGCGGTTGCGCCGTCTTCATGAAGGTAATCCCGCTGGCTATCCCATACGCTCGTATCTGGCCGTGGCATGAAAGGCTCGCCCTGTTGATCAAATAATTTTATTTGCACGTGATGAATTTCGCGTTCTGTGTCACGCAGGTGGCAGATCAATTGGATCAACGCCCAGTCTTCTGGAGCAGATTTTATAGACCAATCCAATGGATCAAGTCTACGGGTGAGGCCGCGCAACGCTGCAGGTGTTGACAATAAAACAGCCAATACAGAATCCTTTGATTTAAAGGATGGGGTCAACGTGGAGAGATTGGTGGACTCAAGCCACAAGCGAAGAGTCTGCAAGTTGCCGCGCACCCCCGCTTCAGGTCCACGCTGTGAAGCGGATTCTTCATCGATATGATAGGTACTCAGCCCAAGCTTTTGCGCAGGAATAATATCGCGATCCATGTCATTACCGACCATCAAGACCGGGCCGTCTGGCCAGCCCATGCGCCCAAGAACTTCAGCATAATATGCGGGGTGTGTCTTTGAAAAATGAAAATGATCGAAGGTGGATACCAGCTCAAATTGCTCGGGGTCAAAACCTGCCCAACGCAGACGATGGTACGTGGCTTTGCGCGGCAAAAGCGGATCGGTTGCAATTGCAATGCGATAACCCTGTGAAAATGCCCAATCAACGAATGGTTTTGCCTGTGGCTTTTTGGAAGTCAGGTTTTCAAGTGTGGGAAAAACATTGTCGTAAAAGTGATCGATCGCCGCGTCTAATTTCCCTTTGGAAACATTGAGTTGGGGATAGAAAACAGAAGCGAAGACATCCTCCAATGTTTGCGAGAAATCTTCGCTTTCATTCATCAGGCTTGTGCCCGCGATCAATGCACGGAACATGATCTCTGGCGCTATGTGTGGTGCAAGGTCCTTCGCCAAAGCCTGAAAATAAGCTGGAATAAATGCTTCAAGGTTTGTGTTGAGCAGGGTATCGTCAAGGTCAAGCAGGAGTGTGAGTGTCATAAATTTCCAGACTGCAACTCCCCCCGATGGGAGGTGATGTATCGTCGAAATGGATCAACGAGAACTTATTCTTTTATTTCAAATTTAAAGGGCAGGTCGTGACATTCGCCGCAGCCAATTTGCGGTTCGGCGACATTTCTTTTTGTCTTCTCGCAAAATGTATCTACCTGAACCCTGCGTTGAAAAATGGCCGTAATTGGGCGGGCCACTTTTACTTTCAACTTCATATTTTGGCAGGAATTTGCACGCGCAATTTCAGGGACGGGACAGGTCGCGCACAGGTCACGAGTCCACTGTTCGCCGTATATTTTTAGCAGGCGGCATTCCTCCATATTACGGCCGCGATAATAGTCGCCGTAAAAATGGATACATTCCTTGCCAGCAGGTGTTTTCATATTCGGGGTATAGACGCGAACATGGATGAATAACTTTCGTCATTCATCCATGA
>JAVBXV010000025.1 GCA_030824405.1 Anaerolineales bacterium
TCATCCAATACTCTGGCGAAAGTCCGTGAGTGAATACCCACATGGAGTTTTCGTCACCCGTCCAACCGTGGAGGAGCACAAGCAATCTTGGAGAAGCAGACTGTGAGATACGTGTGCGTATCGTCCAGCCATTGAATTCGATAAGTTCAGTATTAGTCGCGGCCAGCACGTTTCATGATCCAATCTGATAAATTTAATATGAGAAAAATCAAGCCGATCGGCAAAGTTGCGCCAAGCAGACAGAGAAAGCCAAAAACAGCGGCGCCGAACCCATAGATCGCCCAGATCAGCCCCAGTCCAAGAATAAATAGAAAAGACAGAGCGCCAACGATAAGGCGCACATCTGTGTCTTTCATGTATTTGCGTAGATCACGTTTCACTTTTTCGTTCCAAACATTTTCTTGTTTAAACGGGCAGGCCACGAGGTGACACGCTTTAATTCAGGCAGAACAGCTTCCAAAGCCTGCTCACCCAGCATGGCAACATCTTCCACAATCACCTTGCTCAACAGATCAATATCGTGAACATTCGGGCGGACGATGACATCAGGCGCATCTGCTTCCAGACGATAGTGAGCCACTGCACGGCTGCTGAGGTCTACGGCACGCATGAAAATATCAAACGCCTGCGCAATGTGCATGCGTGAAATACGATCTACGATGGGTTTGGGGAACATGGCAGGAACGGGTATGGAATATGTGCGAACGGGGTTATCCAAGGGGTCGTTCAAGACAACTGCGACAATTGGCAAATCTGGTGAAAGTATGCGTGCCACGGACACAGGGACAGGGTTCAAAACGCCGCCATCCATCAATTCCCAATCGTTCAAGCGATGCGTTGGAAATATCCCAGGCAATGCAATGGTAGCCAGTACACCGTCACGCAAAAATCCTTCAGAAATAATGACCTCATTGCCCGTCTTTGCATCCACCGCGGTAACCGCACAGGGCATGCGGACATCGTCAAAGGTCTTATCGCCGAGGACAGAATCCAATAATTTTCGGACCCCAAAAAGGCCAAGCAAAGAACCGCCGTCCTTAGGGTCACGTCCGTATAAATTAGCCTGATCCGTTGTTGAAAATATTTCCTGTATTTCATCGGGAGTACGGCCAGATGCGTACAAAATGGCAACCAACCCGCCAAAACTTGTCCCAGCAATGGAACGAATTTTATAACCTTCTTTTTCGAGACGGCGCAATACACCAATATGTGAATTTCCTTTGGCCCCGCCGCCGCCTAATGCTACTGTGATGTCCATGTTTTTTTAAGATTCCTCTCCAACGTACCGTATATTTTGACGGCACATTAGAGAGGAATTATACCTGTCTGCTACTTTTAATTAATTGGGATCGCGTATCAACCAGGCGGCCATGCCTGCGCCCACGGCAACGGCGATGATCAGCACCGCGATCAGGATACTTGAAGATGCAGGCGATGACTGGGTAGAAGCTGGTCCTTCTGTGGAGGTGGGCACTTGCACAGGAGTGAACGGAAATATCATCGCTGGCGTTACGATCTCATACGTTGCGATAGTAGTTGGCGTAAACCCAGGTTGTGCTGTGGGCGTTGGAAACAAAGGCGCAGGTTGTGTTGCTCCAGTTTTGACAATCAATTCCTGACCTTGATATACGACTAAATCCTCGCCGAGTCCGTTCAGCGCCTGTATCCCCTTGATCGTTGTGTTGTATTCAATGGCGATACTCCACAAGGTCTGGCCGTATTGAACTTTATGCACGACCTCCCCACTGGGACGCGCTGTGCTGATCATGACCGGCACCATGTATTGACTGATCGCAGACGAACCGTCAACCACGGCTTCGGAGCCAGGGGCAACGCCAAGAATTGCAGGCACATCACTCTGCATCTGGCCTGAACCTGTCGCGGCGGCGGCATCCACGGCGTAGTAGTATCCATCGGGTCCCTGTGAAACACCAGCGCCGATATGTGTAAAGTTTTGAGAAAGCATGGTGTTCATATGGTCTGCATCCTGCCAGGCAGGCGGGACACCATTCCAGACAAGCGGGTTATAGCTGCTCAAAATATTCTCAGCACGAAAGCCGCCCAGCGAGAGATTCCCTGAAAGTGGAAAGCCCAGCGAAAGTAATTGCTGGGTATATGTGATCCCACCGGGGCGGGCGTGTGTCACCTGACCCGTGGCAGCCATATAATCTGCCTGACTTTGTGCCGACTGCATTAACACAGAATGGATTGCCAGAGTCGGCAAACCGTATGCGAGGCGCAGCCCATTGACCGCATCGATCAGTTGATTCGCAGATGTGATTCCCTGTTGAGCCTGCGGTTGCGCAGATGCATTTTTAGGCAATGCAAAAGAAAAAACCAGCAGACTCAACAGAGCTAGAAAGAAACAGTACCGTTTTATTGGAGACATAAACCCGAGATATTATTTTTTCACTTCAATAACAACGGCAAGTGTCGAACCAAACAATGTACCGCTTGTATCCGCAAGCCGCCAATAACTTGTATATGTTCCTTCTTTGTTTGGAGAAGTGATGTTGACGGAGAGCTCAGACCACGAGCCCACTTCAACGGTCTTCTGGATCTTGGTTACACCTGCGTCCATGTCTGTGCCGCTGATCAACACCAGACTGTATTGTGGCAGCCAATTACATGTGCCTGTGTTTTGGACTTTCCATGTTTTCACAAAATCCTGCGCAGGTTGAAGTACTGTGCCGTCTGGGATGGTTACATCACGAATAAAAGCAAGATTATTACAACCCGCGCCAAGAACGGACGGATTCACTGTGGCAGTTACATACGTTCCAGAAGCAACGGCTGTGAGGGGTGAAATCGTCCCCAGGGTTGCGGTTAGGAGAAAAAACAACGTAGGTGTGGATGGAATAAATGTAGATGTAGGCGGCGCTGTTGGGCTTGGAAAGGGAGTGTAGGTTGCCGTGGACGTAGGCGATGGCGGTGTGTACATTGCCGTTTGAGTTTCAAAGAATGCAGCCACCATGGTACCAACACCTTCAGTCATAACGGCATCGACATCCAATGTGGGTTCAGCTTCGCCGCAGGAAGCGAGAAATACAGACAGGGCCACCATTAGAGCGATCGTTCGTCGAAAAGTCTTTTTCATAAACATTTACCTCTGGTAGAAATTTATCATACTATTCAAAATCACGATTAATGCAGAAGACTGGAAAGTGCAAATAACAACCGATCCAGATCCGTGGGAGAATTGTATCCCTGCACAGAGACGCGGATCAGCTTGTGTGAGTTCCATTCGATCAACGGGACTTCAACCCGATATTCGTCATACAAACGTGTTTTGAGGGCAACAATGTCAGTATCCGCTGGCAGGGGCGCGGCTGTCAATTGGGCGAACCAGGTATCGGCGGAGGAGTGAAGCGGGGCAAGGCCAGTTATGTCGCAAATGCGTGTTTGGATATCCACTGCCAGTTGATGGCAAACTGTGCGAACTTCATCCCAATGATGTTCTTCCTGAAATTTGATCGCGGCAGGCACAGATAAAAACGCGGC
>JAVBXV010000122.1 GCA_030824405.1 Anaerolineales bacterium
CGCATCACAAAACCCTTTAACCCCAAGTGAATATAAAAATGGATTTCTCGCCGCATACCAAATCCCGAGCATGGTCATCAACCTGATCTGGATCCAGGCCCCTGGCACAGCCGATCCGCAATTTCTGCTAGACACCATTCTTGACGATCAATCCGACACCCGCACAGGCACCATGGACGTAAAACTGGTTCGCGGTATGAACGTCATGTTCACACAGATCACCACCATCATCAGCCCAGACATTCCCTTCGGCGCAGCAGGCGCATGGACATGCGGCGACCGCGTCTTTGCGTGGAAGGTTTATACCCCGCAAGCAGAGACAGCCGCCCCACTGTTCGAGGAAGCACTGGCAAGATTTAACTGCAATCAATAATAGTAAATTCAAAGACCATAACAGAAATCGCGTTTTATATTCTCAAATAAAAAGTGCGCCTCGTGTGAGGCGCACTTTTTATTTATTTTATTTCCGTCCAAATTTCACTGTACATAAAGCCACTAGTTTAAATGCCAGCCTTCTTCGCTTCATTCCAAAGCGCATCCATCTCTTCCAAAGTCATGTCGGACAGGTTTCGTCCCTGTTTTTTGGCACCCTGCTCCACATATGCAAAACGCTTCTTGAACTTCAAATTCGTCCCCCTCAGCACAGACTCGGCATCCACATGTTTCCAGCGAGCCAAGTTGACCAGCACAAAGAACAAGTCACCGATTTCCGAGGCCAGTTCAAAGTCTGTCTCGGCATGCTTGATCTCTTCCACTTCTTCCAATATTTTATCCAATACACCGTCTATCACTGGCCAGTCAAAACCCACGCGTGCAGCACGGTCCTGGTATTCCTGGGCCTGTGTCAACGCTGGCAACGCCGCAGGGACGCCGTCCAGCAAACCCTTTTCTATTTTTCCAACCCCATTTTCTCTGCGTTCCTGTTCCTTCAATTTTTCCCAATTTTGCAAAACACCGTCAACCGTATTTAATTCCACGTCACCAAACACATGCGGATGACGGCGCACAATCTTGTCATAAATACTTTTAATAATCAGCGTCATCGAAAAATTACTGGCCTCACTTGCAATTTGAGAGTTCAATACGATCTGCAAAAGCAGATCCCCAAACTCCTCACGCATGCCAGCAGGATCATTCTCGTCCATGGCAGTTAATGTCTCGTAAGCTTCCTCGAGCAAATGTGTCCGCAAAGATTGGTGGGTCTGCTCCTTATCCCAAGGGCAGCCATCTGGCGCACGCAAATGCGCCACGATCTCCGCAAAGGCCTCAAAAGAAGTGCCCTTCCCCAACGAAGGAATGTACAAGTTGACATTGGCGGAAAAATCACCAGTACCAATATCCTGTAATTTTGTCTCCATTTTCTTTTCAGCGTTTACAAGAAAAACCGAATGCTCCTGCGGATACACAGCCAATAAAACCGTCCTCACTTGCGCAGCCAGCTCACGCGAATCAACACCAACGATCAAAGTATCCACATCGGGAGGCGTAGGTGGAAAATGTCTGGATGCAAATTCCTGCGCTTCGAGCAGGGTCAACTGCGGGGGCGGGTTGAAGCGCAGCGTTTCAAATGTGGAGGCAACGAGTGAAAAATCCATTTTGGTATCCTTTTCGGAGTATTGTACATCGCAAAATTAAAAATAAAACGTAATGCGAAACAATTGCTTCGCATTACGTTTACATTTTCTGTTACTACACTTCCACATGGCCATTTGCCACGTGCCACCAAACTAACGCTTGGTGTATGTAGGAGCCTTGCGGGCTTTCTTGAGACCTGGTTTTTTACGTTCCTTCACGCGGGCATCGCGGGTGAGCAAGCCCTTCTTGCGTAATGGAGAAGTCCAGTCTGCGTTGATGAGCACAAGAGCGCGGGCAACGCCGAGACGCACGGCTTCGGTTTGGCCGGTTGTGCCGCCACCGTTAACCAATACGCTTACGTCGTACTTCGCGGCATCCTGACCTGTTGCGCCGAACGGGCGCAAAATATCATCAAGATCACCAAGGCGGGGAAAATATACAGCGCCTTCTTTTTCGTTGACAACAATTTTGCCATTACCACTCGTCAGGCGCACACGAGCGGTGCTTTCCTTGCGGCGGCCAATGCCTTCATAATATTGAGCCATAATACGTTACCTTTTTATTTCATTACTTGCGGCACTTGAACAGCGTGTGGGTGTTCAGGGCCAGCATAGAGTTTTAGTCGCTTGAGCACAGCACGACCCATGCGGTTATGCGGCAACATGCCCCAAACGGCATCGCGCAAAACGCGGTCAGGATGCTGTTGCAGCTGATCGCGCAAGGAAATGGTCTTCAACCCACCCGGATAACCGGAGTGATGATTGTACATCTTGGTTGTCAGCTTGGAGTTGGTTCTTGTGCCGGTAACTGTTACTTTTTCGGCATTTACTACCACTACAAAATCGCCCATCTCCACGCCGGGAGTAAAGGTTGGTTTGTGTTTGCCAAGCAAGACATGCGCAATACGCGCGGCCAGGCGGCCTAAGTTCTGTCCATTAGCATCCACAACAAGCCAATCGCGCTGTATTTCAGCGGCTTTCGGATAATATGTCTTCTGTTGCACTTTCATCACTCCGTTTCTTATTATTCAATGTGATCCGTACGTTACTTCGACCAATGTCAACCCGTGCGCGGGAGCCAGCCCAGAAGGAAGCTTGCTCTGCCTTGATAAGGCATTCTGAACCTCTTCTCCCGAACATATTCCCTGTGCAGCAGCCACTTGTACGAAGACCAATCTTCTTGCCATGCGATATAAAAACGCATCAGCCTGGACTTCAAACTGCCACTCACCATCTGGCTTTTTCTTCCACCCGGTCTTTGTCACAGTCCGTATCGTCGTCCCTTTTAAGGTGGTTGGCGATCCGAAAGCGGCAAAATCATGTGTGCCGAGGAAAAGGCCTGCCGTCCGGTGAAGGACATTCTCATCCACTACTGGCCAAACTCTCCAGGCGAGTTTTTCTCGTAACGGGTTACGAATTGGCTCGCAGAATAACCTGTACAGGTATCGCCGCGATGTCGCGTCGAAACGTGGATGAAAATCAGGGGAAGCTACGCACAAACTCTGTATCGCAATATCAGGCGGAAGGCCCGAATTGAGTGCTTTGAGTAATTTCTCATCGCCATAAGCCCAATCCAAATCAAATGCGGCCACCTGCCCCGTTGCATTCGTTCCCGTGTCTGTTCTGCCAGCCATAAGCACCGACTTGTCAGACCATCCCAATCTCTGAAGGGATATTTCGAGTTCACCCTGCACCGTGCGAATTTGCGACTGCCGTTGACTTCCCTGAAAACCAGAGCCATCGTAGGCAAGGATCACTTGGTAACGTGCCATATCAGCGATTAGCCTTTAGCAATTAGCTTTTGGCTGAACGCCAATTACTTCCTATTCTTCGACCAACTCCAACACAACCATCTCAGCAGCGTCGCCAAGGCGGGGTCCGAGTTTTAGTACACGTGTGTA
>JAVBXV010000057.1 GCA_030824405.1 Anaerolineales bacterium
GGTCTCAGTTATATCGCCTACGCCGGGCGCAAGCGAGCCAATACTGAAGCTGAGATGGAAGATATAGAAACAGAAACAGAAGCAGGATAGGGCGGCGCACGAAGCGCCTTTTTATACGAGGAGAGAGAATGAAAGCACGATCATCCACCTTACGTCGTGCCATGCTGGCGGCACTGGTGCTTGTCCTCACGGGACAGGCCTGTACATTATCTTTATTTGATGGGTTTAGTAACCCAGGCGGGGGGGCAACTGTCACGCCGGGAGCCGCCGCTCCTTCTCCAACCCCTCAAGCTGTAGCACAGACAACTTTCGTAGCCACCATTCCCGAACCATTATTGCCAGGTGAAACTCTGGCAATTGCCCTGCTCGACGAAGTGACTGGCCTTTCATTAAACGCCACCTACTATCCAATGACCGCCCGCGATACGCTGACATACACAGCGGCCTTACCGCTTCCGTATAACTCGGTGGTGAAATATCGCTACGTTCGCAGGGGTGCGGCACAGATCGCCGAAGACACCACGCTGGGAGGCGTGATCCGCTATCGAATGGTTTCGGTGGTAGGCCCCGCCGAAGTGCAGGATATCGTTGCGGATTGGGGCGATCGATCGTATGCCCGCCCAACAGGTTCGGTGATCGGACAGGTATTCAACGCAGACACAGGCTCGCCGCTTCCGAACATGCTGGTTAGCGCTGGGGGCGTTCAATACATTACAGACTCGGTTGGCCGCTTTGAATTAAGTGGGCTGCCAATGGGCACACACAACTTGATCGTCTATAGCATGGACGGTTTTTATCAGGTATTTCAACAAGGCGCCGCCGTTGGAAATGGCACCGTAACGCAAGTGGACCTGCGCGTGAAGCCATCGAGGTTGGTGAACATCACGTTCATGGTTTCCATTCCCAAAGACACTGTTCCCGGTGTGCCTGTGCGCATTGCTGGAAATCTTTTACAACTTGGCAATACCTTTGCAGATCTGCAGGGCGGGTTAAGCACGAACACAGACCGCATGCCCACCATGAGCCTGCAGGCAGATGGCAGATACTCGCTCACCTTGAGTATGCCCGTTGGAACTCATGTTCAATACAAGTACACACTGGGGGATGGCTTCTGGAACGCAGAACACAAGACAGATGGTCAGTGGGTTTTGCATGATCTTATTATTCCGCCGCAGGATTTGGTCATTCAAGACACAGTTGAAACCTGGACCGCTGGAACATCCTCTCCCATTTTATTTGAAGTAAGCGTTCCCGCAGTAACACCGCCCGGTGATATTGTTTATATTCAATTTAATCCATACGGCTGGACAGAGCCCGTGCCCATGTGGCCGCTGGGCAATAATCGCTGGGCATACAAACTGTATAGCCCGCTCAACATGCTTGGTTCATTTGGCTATCGATATTGCCGCAATGCCCAATGTGGCAGCGCGGATGATACCGAAACATCTGCTCCCGCAGCCATAGGACGACAGGCGATAACCAGCCTCACAGGACAGGACATTCAGGATGTAGTCGGCGCATGGAAGTGGTATGAAAACCCAGAGCCCGTTACGCTTGTTGGCGCAAACATCACTCCCCGCGCCAGTGGATTCGTTGCAGGCATTGAAATTCAACCCACCTATCGCCCAAGCTTTTCATACTACGCGCCCCAGGCGTTGACAAATATTCAGGCACTGGGTTCCAATCAGGTGGTGTTCACTCCCAGTTGGAGTTACTCAAGTGTTTCCCCATTAAGTTTTGCGCCAGTCACTGGGCAGGACCCGCTCTGGATCGATACGGCCATCATGATCTCGCAGGCCCGCGCGCTGGGACTTAATGTCGCAATTTTCCCAACGCCGCATTTTGTCGGCTCAACTGACACTGCATCGCCCAGCACCAACTTCTGGGTGAATGCGCCGCGAGATGCACAGTGGTGGCAGACGTGGTTCAACCGCTATCGCGCCTTCGCGATCAACTATGCCGATCTCGCCACTCAAACGGGTTCACAAACCCTAATTCTAGGTGGTGACTGGATCACTCCCGCATTACCCGCTGGAAAACTACCAGACGGAACTCCGTCCAACACACCCGCAGATGCAGAAGCGCAATGGAAATCCATTATTGCAGAAGTGCGAACTCATTTCAGCGGGAAGATCTATTGGGCACTGCCATACACCAAGGCAACCATCGAAGCGCCGCTGGAGTTCTTAAAAGACACAGACGGGATCTACCTGCTCTGGTCTGCTTCATTATCCACAAACCCAAGTTCCACAAAGACGGATTATGCAAATGAAGCGGGTCGTCTTTTAGACAATGAAGTGGCACCGCTTGTCATGCTGCTCAACAAGCCGCTGATTCTGGCCGTCGCATACCCATCCGCTGCGGGTGCGGAAACTGGCTGTCTTGCAGATGGCAAAGGCGGCTGCCTGGACCTAAGTCTCTTAAGCAGGCCCAATGCAGATATCACCTCTGTGAGTTTGAGTTTGCAAACACAGGCTGATATTTATGAAGCCATGCTGACAGCCGTCAACGCGCGCTCGTGGATCACAGGCTTCGTCAGCCGCGGATATTACCTGCCTGCCGCATTGCAGGATAAATCCACATCCATTCACAGCAAACCCGCCGCCGATATCCTTTGGTATTGGTTCCCAAGAATGCTCGGCACAGTTCGGTAATCCAGCTAAAACTCATCATTGGTATTAAATTTCGGAGGCCTTTAATGGCTTCCGAAATCTTTTAAATCTTTTTTGTTTCAACTCGGAGGAGTAATGAAAAAAGCAGGCAAGATCTTTGGCCGAATTTTAATCGGCATCGTCGTCCTTGCATTGGTTGCAGGCGCAGGCGGGATGTATTATTTCAAAAGTTATCTACCCAACACCGTAGCACCAAAGTCATTTCCACAGATCGAAGGGGAGATCAAAGTGGACGGGCTCGATGGCACCGTTGATATTTATCGCGACAACATGGGCGTTCCGCAAGTGTACGCCACCACATCTCACGACTTGTTCTTTGCGCAGGGCTACGTCCACGCACAGGAACGTTTCTGGCAAATGGACAGCTGGCGTCACATCGGCTCTGGCCGTCTCTCTGAAATGTTCGGCAGCGGACAAGCCGAGACAGATGCCTTCCTGCGCACATTGGGATGGCGTCAAACTGCCGAAGCAGAATGGGAACAACTCAGCCCCGAAACAAAAGATATTTTGCTCGCCTACACAGAAGGCGTAAATGCCTATCTCAAAGATCACACAGATACAGCCCTCAGCCTCGAATATGCTGTTCTGGGACTGCTCAGCCCCGATTACGAGATCGAAGCGTGGACTC
Source organism: Anaerolineales bacterium (assembly GCA_030824405.1). Lineage (GTDB taxonomy): Bacteria > Chloroflexota > Anaerolineae > Anaerolineales > Villigracilaceae > Villigracilis. Next base: position 3,301 of record JAVBXV010000057.1, read on the forward strand.
CCATCCACAGTTTGACCTGGGGCAAAGCCATGGCTTGGGATCTGCGCGGCAACATGGGCGAAGAGATCGAGCGCGCTGTTTTGCTCAAGACTCTAACACCCGAACAATTGGCGCAGCTTT
>JAVBXV010000356.1 GCA_030824405.1 Anaerolineales bacterium
TTGAGTGCATCCAATAGATTGATGTAGCCAGGTGCGCCGTTGAGAACGGTGATCGGCAACTCTGTATCATTTGACATGAACACGCGCGCAGGCGCTTGCTGGGGATTGGCTCCATAACGGAGGGGGAGAGAAGATGGCATAAATAAATCCTTTTAGCTGACGAATTGAGTTTTTTTATTGCCTTCGATAAGTTCACCAATGACGAAGGTAGTTTCTGGGATTAAGCCTTGAATTTTTGAAACCGAATCTTTATCCACGATCAACACCATGCCGATGCCCATGTTGAAGACACGGTACATTTCTTCAGCGGCGATGTTCCCTGTTTGTTGAATGAGCGTCCACAGTGGGGGGACGGGCCATGCGCCGATCTGGATTTTTGCGTCCAGGTCATCGGGCAGGATGCGCGGGATGTTTTCAATGAATCCACCGCCAGTGATATGGGCGAGAGCTTTGACTTCAGCGAGCAGAGAATGAAGAACTGGAAAATAAGAACGATGCGGAGCAAGGAGTGCATCGGCCAGCGTGGAGTTGAGTTCAGGGAAAAAAGTGTCGAGTGAAATATCTGCAAACACTTTGCGGATCAATGAATAGCCGTTGGTATGCGGTCCGCTGGATTTCAAGCCGATCAAGATATCGCCAGCTTTTATGTTCTTGCGTGGAAGAATATCCGCGCGCTCCAATACGCCGATGATGGTTCCTGCGACATCGAATTCGCCAGCCTGATACACGCCTGGCATTTCAGCGGTTTCGCCGCCAAGCAAAGCCGCACCAGACTCTTTGCAGGCTTCGGCGATGCCTGTGACCACGTCTGCAGTTTGTTCGGGATTGAGCTTGGACGTGGCGAAGTAATCCATGAAAAAAAGCGGACTTGCGCCTTGCACGAGAATGTCGTTGATGCAGTGATTGACGATATCATGCCCGATGCCGCGATAACGCCCAACCGAGGAAGCCAGTTTTACTTTTGTGCCCACACCGTCAGTGGATGCAACCAACACAGGTGCTTGCATTTCTTTTAAAACGGAGATGTCGAACAGCCCACCAAATGAACCGATGCCCGCTAAAACGGATGGCGTATACGTTGACTTGACGGCGTCTTTCATCAACTCCACGGCGCGGTTGCCCGCATCGATGTCCACGCCTGAGGAGGCGTAATCGAATTTTTTCATTTCACACCTTTCAATGCGCGATAACCAATATCGCCGCGATAGTTCATGCCTTCAAAAGAAATACTGCTCATGTTTGAATACACTGTATCGATTGCAGATGCAATATCATTTGCCCATGCGGTTAATCCAAGTACACGCCCGCCAGCGGTAAGCACTTGATCGCTTTCGGTTTTTGTCCCTGCGTGAAAACAGACCGCATTTTCAGGCAGTGGAGAAAACGTAATCAGTTTGCCACTTTCCGCTTTTTCTGGATAGCCTTTGCTTGCCAGCACCACGCAAACGGATGCACTTTTTTTCCAGCGGATATTTACATTCGCTAAATTTCCATTGATGCAGGCATCGGCAATATCGAGCAAGTCCGTTTCAAGCAATGGAAGCACGGCCTGTGTTTCAGGGTCGCCGAAGCGGCAGTTAAATTCCAGAACGCTGAGTCCGTTATCCGTTAAGATCAGACCTGCATAGAGAACGCCAACGAATGGGCGGCCTTCCATCCGCATCCCATCCACTGCGGGTTGCAAAACGAATTTGATCGCTTCGTTCATCATGTCCGCTGTGAAAATGGGAGCGGGCGCATACGCTCCCATGCCGCCAGTGTTCGGACCTTCATCATGATCGAGCAGGCGTTTGTGATCCTGCGCGGGCAGCATCGGCACAACGGAAGTTCCATCTGTGAATGCCATCAGCGAAACTTCCTGCCCGCTCAGCCGTTCTTCGATCACCACTTCATTGCCTGCATCGCCAAATGTTTTATCGACAAAAATATTTTCAAGCGTGGATTGTGCTTCTGCAAATGTGTCTGGCAAAATGACACCCTTGCCCGCCGCCAACCCCGAAGCCTTGATGACGATCGGATGATTAACGGAGCGCAGATAACGCATGGCATCATCCAGTTGTGTGAACGTGGCATAACGCGCAGTTGGAATATGGTGCCGCGCCATAAAATCTTTTGCGAAAACTTTGGACGCTTCTATCTGCGCCGCAGCCTGCTTCGGCCCAAAACAGCGGATGCCCTGCGCTGACAGTGAATCGACCAGGCCTTCTGCAAGCGGAATCTCAGGCCCGACGATCACCAGATCTATTTTTTTCTCTTCACAAAAATGGATGACTGATGTGTGGTTGCGAATGTCCAGTGCGATATTTTCACCACAGGCGTTCGTGCCCGCGTTGCCAGGTGCAATATAAAGTTTTGTCAAACGCGGTGACTGTTTCACTTTCCATGCCAGCGCATGTTCCCGCCCGCCAGAGCCGATGATCAAAACATTCATGATTTATTTGGTTCCCTTTTCAAAGCCAGTCTTGACGGATAACAGATCTACAGGGATCGGATATTTTCCCGTGAAGCACGCCTGACAAAAGCCATCGTTGCGTTTGAGCGCGCGCATCATGCCGTCAATCGATAAATAATACAAACTGTCTGCGCCAACGTACTCGCGAATTTCTTCCACTGTGCGCTTGTGTGCGATCAAGCCGTCATGCCTGCCCATGTCCACACCCATGAAGCAGGGATGTGTGATCGGCGGGCAGGTGATGGCCACATGCACTTCCTTCGCACCCGCATTCTTGAGCAGCTTGATCAACGGCCCCGTGGTGTTGCCGCGCACGATGCTGTCATCGATCATCATCACACGTTTGTCGCGGACATTTTCATTAATGACGTTGAACTTCAACGCCACGCCGCGCTTGCGAAGTGAATCTGTTGGCTCAATGAATGTTCTTCCAACATATCTGTTTTTGATGAAGCCATCGTTGTATGGAATTCCACTCACATGCGAAAAGCCAATGGCCGCTGGCACAGACGAATCAGGTACAGGAATCACCACATCTGCCATTTGTTCATCCGTTTTGCGAAGCCAGTTGCTCTCCACTTCACGCGCCAATTCTTCGCCTAATCTCTGGCGCACATGGTGGACGTTGATCCCGTCCCAGGTTTGATCGGGACGCGCAAAATAAATATGTTCGAAGACACACATCGATGAAGGCTCGATCGATGGCAGCGCCTGCATCACTTTTAGCGCGCTGTTGGAAAGCGAAACAACTTCGCCAGGCTTCACATCACGAATGGCTTCGCAGCCCAGCGTTTGCAGCGCGCCTGTTTCAGATGCCACTGCATGTCCGCCGCCTGGTAATAATCCGATACAGAGCGGACGAAAGCCCCACGGGTCGCGCACCGCATACACACAATCGCGCGTCAAGATCACCACCGAATACGCGCCGACCCATTTTTTCA
>JAVBXV010000227.1 GCA_030824405.1 Anaerolineales bacterium
AAACCTGCTGAAAAAGCAGATCAAAGCACACATCGTTTACAAACGCCAACACCCATGAGCCATGGGGACCTGCCTGGAACTGGCGATGTGGATCATGAAAGAAATGGCTTCAACCCTGGGGACATTCTTTATGATTTTGATTACGGTGAAGTTTCAACGCTCCCCAGCGGACAAACTTTGCGCGAATATAAAATTGTCGCTGTCAATAAAAGCATCGAGATCATTCCTGGCATTGACTTCCCTGCATGGACGTATAACGGGCGAATTCCTGGCCCAACATTGCGAGCCACAGAAGGAGATCGTATCCGCATCCACTTTACAAACGGAAGCGACCATCCGCACTCCATGCACTTTCACGGCTTTCATCCCTCTGAAATGGACGGCGTCCCTGGGACTGGCCCAGGTGGAATGGTGAACCCTGGCGAAACATTTATTTACGAATTCGAGGCCGAGCCGTTTGGCTTGCATCTGTATCACTGCCACGTTTTTCCGCTGGCAAGGCATATCGCCAAAGGACTCTATGGCGCGTTCATTGTTGACCCCAAAGAAGGACGCCCGCGTATGGATAAGGAAATGGTCATGGTCATGAACGGCATTGACGTGGATTTTGACAACGTTAATGATTTCTACGCCGTCAATGGCATTCCGTTCTATTATCAAAACCATCCGATCCAGATCAAAGTCGGCGAAACGGTGCGCATCTATCTCGTCAACATTCTTGAATTCGACCTGATCAACTCCTTCCATCTCCACGCAAATTTTTTCCATTACTATCCCACGGGCACAAGCCTGACGCCTTCTGAATTCACAGATACGATCATTCAGGGTCAGGCCCAGCGCGGCATTCTGGAATTCAGTTACAAATACCCAGGCATGTATATGTTCCATGCGCACATCACAGAATTTGCTGAACTCGGCTGGAACGGCATGTTTGAAGTTCTGCCTTAGAGAAAGAGAAAAAATATTATGACTGAATCAACTTCCCCTGAGACGAAGAACCGCTTCACCTTTCGGACCCTCATCCTGTTCCTGCTTCCGATCATTTTACTTGTGGGAGTCATTTCCCTCTTCCTCAACACAGGCGGCGGACTTGACCTTAATTCCCCTGCGCCGATCGAAAACCTGACCATCGAAAGATATCATCTCGAACGTGGTCACATTGAATTGCATGTTCAAAATACTGGCCCCGCTGAATTGACGATTGCTCAAATGGTTATCAATGACGCGGTCATGCCTTTCGAAGTTTCGCCAAATGCAAGTATTCCGCGGCTTGGCAAAGCCACCATCAAAATAAATTACGCGTGGACGCAAGGCGAAGCCTATAGCGTGCTCATCTTCACTGGTAACGCAATCCCATTTGCCGTGGATATTCCCGTCGCGTTCGAATCCCCCGCACCAGAAGCAAAAACTTTTTGGGGCTTCACGTTGATCGGTCTATATGTGGGAGTAATACCGATCTTCCTCGGCATCTTCTGGCTTCCAGCACTGCGCACGCTCGGAAAAAAATGGATGACCTTCCTGATGGCTGTCACCATTGGGCTGCTCATCTATCTTGGACTCGACACTCTTGTGGAGGCGCTCGATCAGGCGGCTATTGTTCCCAGCGCTTATCAGGGAGTTGGGCTGATCGGCATTGGCGCGGTTGGCACATACATGCTCCTCGACATGATCAGCGGACCAAAATCATCCGACCGCTCGGAATCCTCACAGCGCCTTGCCATCGCATGGAGGATTGCACTAGGCATCGGTATTCATAACCTTGGCGAAGGGCTTGCCATCGGCGCGGCATATAACGTGGGCGAGATCGCTTTAGGCACCTTCCTTGTGGTTGGCTTCATCATTCAAAATATTACCGAAGGCCTTGGCATCATCTCGCCGATCGTACGTGACCGCCCAAGCATCGGCCAACTTGCTTTGTTAGGGGTTATGGGCGGCGCGCCTGCCATCGTCGGCGCATGGATCGGCGGCTATACGCCCTCTCCATTCCTGGCTGTTCTTTTCCTTGCAATCGGCACGGGCGCAATTTTTCAAGTTGCGGTTGAAATTGCTAAGATTGTTCAAAAAGATAATGTCAAACAGCCCATGCCAGGGTTTATATTCAGCGGAGTAATGACGGGCATGCTTATGCTTTGGGTTACAGGTTTGCTAATTAAATAAAACAAATAAAACCTGTCAAATATCATATTGACAGGTTTTATTTTTCGCACTAATATATGAACAGTTGCTCATATATTCAAATATTATGAAACTTACCGAACTCAAAGCCATTCAACTTGCCGAACTCTTCAGCGCCCTCAGCGATGCCAGCCGCGTGCGGATTATTTCTCTTCTGATGGAAGGTGAAATGAGCGTCAGCGCGCTCGCCAAAGAACTCAAAATGACCGAGTCTGCTGTATCTCATCAACTGCGTGGATTGCGGCAAATGCATTTAGTCCGCGCGCGCAAATCAGGTAGGCAGGTCTTTTACTCTCTTGAAGACGAGCATGTCTCGCGCCTATTCTCGCTCGGTCTCGATCACGTCCAACACGGATAATCAATATGAACCAAACTCAAACCATCGAAGTCCCCATCGCAGGCATGGACTGTACCGAATGCACACAGCACGTTCAGCATGCCATTTCTACATTAAGCGGCGTGCAAAAAGTGGATGTGTTTCTCTCTTCTGAAAAAGCCATCATCCAGCTTGACCCGTCACTCGTGAAGATGGCGGATATCCGTCAGGCAGTGACAGGTGCGGGCTATTCTGTGCCGCAACAAAATGGAGAAAGCAAAACTCCCAACGCCGCGCTCGGTGATTTTTCACGGCGCATGTTCACTGCGCTCGGTCTCGCTTTTGGCGCAATTATTTTATTGGTCGTTGCAGGTGAATGGCTTGGACTGCTGGATGGTTTAACACAGATCATCCCCTTCCCTGTTGGTGTCGCATTGGTGCTAATCGGCGGCTCGCCGATATTCTTCAACGTCCTCCGCGCCGCGCTGAAAAGACAAGTCATCTCACACACACTCATGTCGATCGGTGCGTTCGCTGCATTATTCGTCGGCGAGTGGACAACTGCGATGGTCGTGGTCTTCTTCATGCACATTGGCAACTACACCGAAAGACTCACCACCGAAGGCGCACGCCGTGCAGTCAAAGATCTTGCTGCACTTGCGCCACAAACTGCACGCGTGGAAATTGACGGCGAAGAAAAAGATTTCCCAATTGCAGAAGTACGGAACGATCACATCGTTATCATTCGCCCTGGTGAAAAAATCCCTGTCGATGGAGAAGTCATTTCGGGGCAAGGGGCAGTGGATCAAGCCTCAGTGACGGGAGAGTCAATGCCCGTGGAAGCAGGTATCGGGTCGCGTGTGTTCGCGGCAACGCTGCTTAAGCAGGGAACTCT
>JAVBXV010000085.1 GCA_030824405.1 Anaerolineales bacterium
GCTTTCTCATCACCGATATTTTGCTGCGCATGAAAGAGAAATTGCCGCAGCGTGAATTTTTTATAAAATTTTACGGACGGCGTTTTTTACGCATCTTCCCGTTATATTATTTTTATTTGATCTTGCTTGCGGTCTTTATTTTTGTACTGCCTTCCCTCAAACTAAATGCGCTCAACGCAGAACTCGGCAGCGGATTCTTAAATCAAATTTGGGTGGCCGCGCTGTATCTTTATGACTTCTTCCATGCCAGCGCTTTTTTTGAGCGCAGCCGCTTCTTCACGCATCTGTGGTCATTATCGGTCGAAGAACAATTTTATTTGCTCTGGCCGCTGCTGATCTTCCTAACCCCGCGCGAACAATTTAAACAACTATGCCTCACCGCCATCGGGCTGGGATTCATCTTCCGTCTCGTGATCACCTTGATCTACCGCGCAGATGTATTTCCGTTTTTATTGAACGACCCGCAGCAAGCCGTGAACGTGCTGCCTTTTTCACATCTGGACGCATTTGCATTCGGTGCCTATATTTCGCGCTTTGAATTACCACGCCCAAGATTGCAATTGCTCGCGCTCGCCATATTCATTCCGCTGATCGGTCTGCTCACAGATTACACTACAAAAGGAACAATGACCTTTGCGTTGGGTTACGACCTGCCAATGACTGGTTATTACAAGGAAGTATGGGGTTATACTTTATTAAATTATTTCTTCGCGGTGCTTATCTATTGTGTGGCGCGCACAAATCTTTTCACATCGATACTGGACAGCGCTCCATTGCGTTATCTTGGAAAGATCTCCTACGGGTTATACGTTTACCATTACGGAGTGATCGCGGTGATGACCGCTCTTTTCCGAAAGTATGATCTGGATTATTCTCTGCGCTCTCCACAAATGTTTATTGCCGCCGCAAGTGTTACACTATTGATCGCAAGCATAAGTTTTACCCTGCTCGAAAAACCGATCATCGACATGAAGGATAAATTCTTTCGCATCGCATCCTGAAACCATCTACCATCAACTTAACCTTAAAGGCAACTCATGGGCACTGCAGACCTTCACATCCATAGTATTTATTCCTATGACGCAACCATCACTGTGCGCGCCATTCTAAAACAAGCCGCTGACGCCGAACTAAACGTGATCGCCGTCACCGACCACGACGACATCGTCGGCTCCCTTGAAGCGCACAGGCTCGCCCCGGAATATGGCATCGAATCCATCTGTGGGGTTGAAGTCTCCACAAAAGAAGGCCACCTCGTTGCGCTTTATATTGACAAACTCCCCACACCTGGGCTATCCCTTGTGGAAACCTTAATTCAAATCGGAAAACTGGGCGGCATTGCCATTGCCCCACACCCATTCAACAACCTGCCCAACAGCCTTTCCATGGAAGCAGTGGTGGGCGCGCTAACCAATCCACGCGCCAAGGCAGTTTTAAAAGGAATTGAAACTCACAACATGGGCACACAGGCTTTTGACACGGTTGCCCAAAAACTTTCCATCTATCTGCCGCTTGCAAAGATCGCATCCAGTGACGCGCACATCTATTGGGCCATTGGCGCAGGGCGCACTGAATTCCGCGGCTCAACCGCTCAAGACCTGCGCCTCGCCATCGAGAACAACGCCACCACTCCCATTCCATACAAACAAGAGTTTGCATCCAAGGCCATCCTCAGTTGGGTACGCCGCATGGCCATGCGCAAACTCGGCTACGCATCAGATACCACCTCGGCATCGCAGCCGATCAACACACAAAAACTCACCCAATCCTTCATCCACAGGAACAAAAAAAAATGAGATGGCCGCAAAGCCATCTCATTTTTATATTCATGAATTTCAAGATCTGACTCGCTTGATGAAGCCCGGAGTATTCAACTCCCGCTCCAGCAGATAAGTGAAATATCCCTGCATGAGAACCTCCGCTTCTTTCTGGATCTCGAAGCTGGGACGTGCCCGAGAAGCATCTCTGTAGCTGGATCTTTGGAAATGGCGCAAATACTTAAGCGTTTCCAAAGAGATCTTCATCAAATTTGGCAGCCCCTGCCCGCACCGTGGACAGATCACGCCGCCATTCGTGAATGAAAAGAATTGATCTTCCGCCAGAATTTCACGTCCACAATTCGCGCACTCAAACAACTGCGGGCGAAATCCCACTGCATCCAACAATCTCATTTCATAATAACGGATCGCCAGCCATGCTTCTTCCTCTTTTTCGATCCGATCCAGCGTTTCAACCAGCAATCTAAAGATCGCTGGGTCGCCGCCCTCTTCTTCATAGGAAAAGCGGAACAACAATTCAATGACATATGCCGCATATCCCGTCTTCGTGAGATCATCATGCAAGGGCATAAACGCATTTATGGTTTCAACCTGCGTAATGATCAACAGATCACGCCCTTTGGCAAGCTGCACAGTGATATATGTGAAAGGCTGTAAATGTCCCGCCTTGCGCGAGGTGATCTTCCTTGCGCCTTTTGCCAGCGCGCGTACCATGCCATGCTCACGTGTATACAACGTAAGCAAACGGTCCGCCTCGCCCCAGTCACTATGACGAACCACAACAGCAGATGCGCGAAACGAACGAAAATCAGACATTATTGCAAATGCGCGGGGGTAAATGCTTCAGGCAGCAACTCAGAGACTGTCATTTCCTTTTTCAAATTTCCCTCCCCGTCTGCGAGCAGCACGATGGTGTCCAGACCAAATTCAGCCAGTACCTGTCTGCATCCGCCGCAGGGAGAGCCGCCATTATTTGTAACCACCGCAATCACTTCAAACTCGGCCTCGCCTTCTGAAACCGCTTTGAAGATCGCCACACGCTCGGCACACATCGTCTGTGGATAGGCCGCGTTCTCAATATTCACGCCTGTATACAAACGTCCGCTCTTTGTCCGTAACGCAGCCCCCACGGGATAATTGGAATAGGGCACATATGCGCGTCTTCGTGCTTCATTTGCCAGATCGATCAACGCCTGTTGTTCTTCTTTTTTTAATGCCATTTTTACACCTACCCAGAATATTTATTTCTTCTTTGTCTTACGTTCCAGTTTCTTGATCGCACGCGCAGGCATGCCCACCACAAGGGTATCCTCAGGGACATCCTTCGTCACCACTGCCCCTGCACCGGTCCGTGCGCCTGCACCGATTTTAAGCGGCGCCACTAACATTGTATCCGAGCCAATAAATACATCTTCGCCAATTTCGGTAGCATGTTTCTTCTCACCGTCATAATTACAGGTGATCGTCCCAGCGCCGATATTGGTATTGGCACCGATCTGGGCATTACCGATATAAGAGAAATGCCCCATCTTTACGCCATCAGAAAGATACGAATCTTTTACCTCGCCAAAGTTGCCCATATGGACATGGTTGCCCAAATGTGCGCCTTTGCGTAAACGTGCGAACGGGCCCATGTCCACATCATTCTCAAGCCAGGCGCCTTCCAACACAGAAGCAAGCACCTTGCAGCCATTCCCAATTTTCGAATCATGAATGATCGTATTGGGGCCGATCACATTGCCTTCGCCAATTTCAGTTTTTCCATGCAGATATGTATTCGGCATAATGACCGTGTCCCTGCCTATTTTCACATCTGCTTCAATATAAACAGTGTCCGCATCGATCATGGAAACGCCATTGAGCATATGCTCGCGATTGATGCGTCTCTTCATGGCAACTTCCACCTCTGAAAGATGGACGCGGGTATTCACGCCGATCGTCTCTTCAAGATCATCCATCACAATGGCTTGCACAGGCAGTCCCTCTTTGGAAGCGAGTTCGACCGCATCTGTTAAATAGTACTCACCTTTTTTAGGATTCTTTGGAATTCGATGCAGCGCATCCCACAGCCAATTGGCATCAAAACAATATCCGCCCACGTTCAATTCCTTGACCTGTAACTGCTCGGCCGTCGCAACATATTCCTCCACAATGGCTTCCACTGTCCCGTCACTCTTGCGGATAATTCTTCCAAACCCGCGCGGATCATCAGAGACCACTGTCAACATGGAGATCGGGCCTTTATTATTTTTTTGTGTTTCAACCAGCTTTTGCAGGGTCTCACCACGCAAGAGCGGCATGTCACTATAGCAAACCACAATAAGATCCGTTTTCCCTTTTAGCAAAGCCTCTGCCTGCAAGACCGCATGCCCTGTACCAAGCTGCGGATCCTGCAAAACGGTTTGAGCTGAATCGCCGAGATAGTGTATAACCTCCTCCGCGCCATGCCCCACCACCACCACAGGCTTTTCAGTGGTCGATTTTTGGATCGCGTTCAAAGCATGCCAGATCATCGGCTTCCCTGCAACAGGGTGCAATACCTTCGGTAGGTTGGATTTCATCCGTGTACCCTGTCCGGCGGCAAGTAATACAGCAGTTACCTTCATTGATCACCTCGAACAACATTATTGTAAATAAAAAGACAGGCATGTGCAGTTTGCGCTGACACAACGTCCTGTCTAATTATCTAAAGCGGCCCGCCGCATGGCGGAAATCAAAACTACATAGCTGGGGCACCTGGATTCGAACCAAGATCCACGGCTCCAAAGGCCGGTGTGCTGCCGTTGCACCATGCCCCAATTAAGCGGGGCAAATTGTATCACAATTTTTATTTCTTTCCTTCATCAAGCAAGCCCATTTCGCGTGCCTGTTCGAGAGAGAGCACTTTTGAACTAGTCGGCTTCTTGCCGTGCTGTTCAGCGGCTTGATTCCAGAAATCATCCGTGCTGCTTGTGGCTGGCACTTTTTTATCTGTGGCTTCTTTCAGAAGGGCTTCCATCTCCGGGGCGGGGATGGCGGTTGCGCGCAATTCGTCAGTTTGGGTTCTGGATTTGGCAGAAGCAGCCGTAATATCACGTGGAAGCGGGGTTGTCTTTGGTGAAATCGAATGCAATTCACCAGTCACACCCATGGACTTGAGAGCACCTTCCACATCCTTCCGCAAAGCCACTGCTCCATTTACAGTTTCAAGGATATGCTCCTCGGTGGCAAGGTTTGGGCCTGCAACGAGTAATGCATACAAGGGGTTCACTGGAATAAAGATAAGGTCGTTATCGCCGCCGCTAAAGATATGATACGAATCAAGAGTTTCCTGATGATTATGTTTTGCGGCCTTTAAGCTGGCGTGATGAATTCCCATCAGCGCGGAGATCAGTGAAACTTCCATGCTGCTGTCGTGCAGACTGCCCGCGCGGGCCTGAATCAGCCCGCGATCATTGATCAGAAAAACTGCATGGGCGTTGAAATCCTGCCTGAAGTTGGTGAGCAGGTCTGAAAGTCTGGCGTGACGCGCTTCTGTTTTTTCATCCAATTTTTCGGGGGGGAAAATGGTGGGGACGAAGCCAAGGCCGCGCTCCACAGCATCCAGAAAATCTGCCATTGGAATGGGTTTGTCAAAGATGGCCAGCGCGCCTGCATTGATCATTTGTTCACGCGCTTTGCGTTCGGTCATGCCGGTAATAAGGATAATCTTTGCTTCCGGGTGACGCGCGCGAATCTTATGCATTAGCTCAACACCGGTCATGCCGGGTAAAAGATAATCTGTGATGAGCAGGTCGATTTTGTGACGTGAAGATTCGAGTAGAGCTTCCTCACCGGAGGGAGCCTCAAATATTTTCAGATCAGTATTCTTAAGAGATTCAAGCGTAACACGCAGAAGTTTAAGAATATCACGCTGGTCGTCAACTAACAGGACAACTCGTTCCATGTGGATTCCAGTCTACTATTTTGCCATCCAACAAGCCACCCAATGACTGGGCGCAGCCTCGCGAAACTCCGGCTCCTGCTCCGAGCAGATCTGTTCCGCAATTGGGCAGCGCGGATGGAAACGACACCCCTTGGGCGGGTTGAGCGGGCTGGGCACATCGCCTTTGAGGATGGTGCGATTACGTTTGAGTTTGGGGTCCGGCACAGGGATGGCCGACATTAATGCTTTGGTGTAGGGATGAAGCGGGTTTCTGAAAAGCTCGTCACGTTCTGTCAGCTCGACCATTTTGCCAAGGTACATCACTGCCACACGGTCTGAGATATGTTCGACCACACTCAAGTTATGAGCAATGAACAGATAGGTAAGGCCAAATTCCTTTTGCAGGTCTTTCAGGATATTCAGCACCTGCGATTGGATGGAAACATCCAGGGCAGAAACGGGTTCATCACAAATGATAAAGTTGGGGCGCAAGGCAAGCGCGCGCGCAATACCAATACGTTGACGCTGGCCGCCAGAGAACTCATGCGGGTAACGGCGTGCATGATAATCTTCAAGCCCTACCTTCTTAAGGGTATCGATCATTAGATCGTAGCGTTCCTGGCGTGAACCAATATTATGGATATGCAAACCTTCCATTACTGATTCGCCGATCGGCACACGCGGGTCAAGGGAAGCATATGGATCTTGAAAAATGATTTGCATGTGGCGGCGGACATCCTTCAGATCATGCCCGCGTAATTTCAAAACATCCTTGCCATCGTAATGAACCGACCCTGAAGTGGGCTCGACCAGGCGAAGCATGGAGCGTCCGATCGTGGTTTTTCCGCAGCCAGATTCTCCCACCATGCCAAGGGTTTCACCTTTTCTCACATTAAAAGAGACATCGTCCACAGCCTTGACCCAATTCACAGTGCGCTGCATTAATCCTGCACGCACGGGAAAATATTTCACCAGGTGTTCGACTTGAACAAGATCTTCGGTTTTTTTCGTTTCAGTTGTTTGACTCATGTGTGATTGTCTCCAGGACAATTTTATTTAATTTCGTAAAAATAAATTACTTGGCGCTCAACGGAGCTTTGTGGTCTTTTCCATCCTGATACAACCAACAGCGTACCAGATGGCCGTCTGCGACATCTCTTAATTCAGGCTTTGTATCTGTGCAGATCGTAAGACCAAATTTTTCACGAGCCGTACAACGCGGCGCAAACCGACAGCCAGCAGGCAGGTTTACAAGGTTGGGAACAGAACCTGGAATAACATCCAAACGTTCCTTGAGTTGTCCTAGCACTGGGATGGAACCGATCAAACCCTGTGTGTACGGATGCAATGGTTTATCGAATAAGGCATTCACTTCAGCCTGTTCCACCACTTCGCCTGCGTACATGACCGCCACACGCTCGGCCATCTCTGCAACCACGCCAAGATCATGGGTGATCAAGATCACCGAGGTACCCATCTGTTCACGCAAGCCGCGCATCAGATCCAAAATTTGGGCCTGGATGGTTACATCCAACGCTGTGGTGGGTTCATCCGCGATCAACAATTCAGGCACACAAGCCAACGCCATCGCGATCATGACACGCTGTGCCATGCCGCCTGAAAGTTCATGCGGATAAGAAGCCGCACGACGTTCCGCATCTGGAATGCCCACCATTTTCAAAAGTTCAACAGCGCGTTTTTCGCCAGCTTCTCTGCCGAAATCCTTATGGATACTCAACACTTCCGCGATCTGGTCGCCAACTTGAAAGACCGGGTTCAAAGCCGTTTGCGGCTGCTGAAAGATCATCGAGATCTTGTTGCCGCGCATTTTGGTCATTTCATCTTCTGAAAGATCCAAAAGATTTTTACCATCGAATAAAATTTCCCCTTCGGTTATCTTGCCCGGTTGTGCAACCAAACGCATGATCGAAAGCGAAGTGACGCTTTTTCCGCAGCCAGATTCGCCCACGATGCCAAGCACCTCGCCGGGATACACTTCAAAACTCACGCCATCTACCGCGCGCACAACCCCATCTTCAGTATTAAATATTGTCTTCAGGTTACGCACTTCAAGCAGAGGCTTCTGATCTGTTCTGGACATGCCCAACTCCCGTAAATGGAATGGCCGAATTATACTGCCACTTCCACCAATATCAAATTATTTATGTTTCCAGTTACTTTGCAGGCATGGCATACGAGGGCGCGCCATACCAGGCACCCAAACCGCCTGTCACATCTTCGAACGGATATTGCACATTTTGAAACGCATTGTATGTTGTTTCTGAGTAAAGCGGGATAAAAGGCACATCTTCCGCAAGAATGGATTGCATCTCAAAAAGATGCTGACGCGCAGAATCCAGATCTGACTCAATGTCCAGCGCTTCGCACTCAAGCTGTAATCTGTCACTGCCATACTGGAAGTTTCCCTGCCCCCCAAACCATTCGCAGAGATAACCAGGGTATTCACTCAACCGCCAGCCAAGAATGACCATGTCATATTTCTTGCTCGAATACACTGCGTATTGCAGGCTTGAAAGATCTGTCAGCTCAACAACAAGTGGAATTCCCAGGCGTAAAGCTTTTTGCTCAATATAGGCGGCCACATTCGCACGATCAGCATCCACTCCTGCAGATGTGGAAAGCAGAGTAATTCGCGGAAACTCTGTGCCGTCTGGCAGTTTGAAACCTGAACCAGCCTGTGAGTTGGTAGGTTCCTGTGCCCAGCTATAACCAGCTTGCTTCAGGAAACCAACTGCACTTTCAATCCTTTGCTCGCTGGGGACGCCCAAGCAAGGCAAAGACAAATCAACTTTATTCCACGCACCGTTGGGGACAAATTCAGCCTGTAACAATCCAGCTTCTTGCATATCGATCACACAAGACAACGCCTTGCGCAAGTTGACATTAAAAAGAAACGCCCGGTCAGGGTTGAAAACAAGAAAACGGTTGCTGCTGGTTGGGCTGGCAGTAACTGACGAAGACTGTTGGCCCAAATCATTTTGGCTTAGTATGACATCCACATCCCCGTTTGCAAACGCGGAGAATGCTGTTTCTTCGTCAGCAAAGATCGTATAAACGGCACGATCAAAATTGGGCTGTGCAAATGGAAAATCAGGGTTAGCTTCATTGACCCACTTCCCATTGGACATATCCACGGGCATCCATATACCGAGGGTTGGCTCAGCTTCATCGTTCACAGCATATAAAGAAACCTTGGCAGTCTCGATCGTGGAGAGATAGCCTTCCAGGAATTTATTCAGGTTATTTTGAGCAAAACCTAATTCAGAAGTTCGCTTGGCAAGTTCCCCTTCCAGTTGGCGGTCTTCCTGTCCGTTAATTCGCAGGGTAGTCACTCTGGCAGTGAGATCATCCACATCACGCTGCACTCGTACAAGATACTGCCGCGCCTGATCGATCTCAGCTCGTGAAGCATCATCAGGCAAGAGACTTACAGAGTTTGCAATACGCGATTCCCAGAATGCTTTCTGCACAATGGGACCCTGCAATGCGCCATATTGCCAGCCTGCCACATTGGGCTGCTGCTTAAAATAAAATTTTACAGCAGACGCATCCACTGTTTCGACGCGGGCGATCACCTCTGGTGAATAGTAGGCGCTCCAGTCAAAACCCAACTCAAAGGCGAGTGCAGTGTTGACGGTGAAGGCTATATCG
The DNA here is from genome assembly GCA_030824405.1 of Anaerolineales bacterium. GTDB lineage: Bacteria > Chloroflexota > Anaerolineae > Anaerolineales > Villigracilaceae > Villigracilis. The sequence goes on from JAVBXV010000085.1 coordinate 9,355, forward strand.
TCAGCAGTGAAGGCGGAACCATCTGTCCATTTCAAGTCTGTGCGGAGTTTGACAGTGGATGAATATAAGTCACCATCCTGAACAACTGCAGACGGCATGCCGTCTGCAGCGAGAGATTCGAAAGTTGATTCAGGCGGGGCAAGATGATATAGACGCGGCCAATATTCAGAGCGCAGGGCGTAATCTGCATAGCTTGCGCCTGTTACATCAAACAATTCCCAAACGTTCACGTCTTGCGGCTGGCCGATCAACGCGAAGCGAATCTCTGGCGCGTGTGTGACAACCGTAGCTATCGGGGAGGGAATGATCGTTGGCTCTGCCACAGGAGCAGGTTGAGGCACGCAGGAAGCGAGTATTAAAGTCAGCAGGAATATGAATCTAAAAAGTCGCATTAATTCTGACAAGCCTCGCCAAAGTCGATCGCTTCAATATTCCAAAGTGGGTTGGCGGTTGGGTCGAGATCAAAACGGCAAAGATCAGGACGGGCGGCGGAAACGCGCAGACGATAATAAAGCGGAATGGCGGGCAGCTCGGTGGAAAACAAGACCTCGGTTTGACGATAGGAATCGATGTAGGCTTGCTCGTCTGGGAGTGCGGATTGCGCGGCAAGACAGGCGGCATCATATTGCGCGTTGCTATAGCCGCTGACATTGGTGCCGATCCACGCGTTGGAGGCGGAGGGAATTTCGCCAGTGGTGAACCAATCACATGGGGGCTCGATGCCGTTTACGCCCATGGCATATTCCACGAGATCGAAACGCCGACCAAATAGATATCCTTCGGGGCCAGAAGCGTAGAGATCGTTCTGCGAAAAATACTGTACGTTGAGGCCGATGCCGCATTGCGCAAGCGAACGCGAAAGAATATCCACGACCTGCCTGCGTTGCGTGGCGGTGGTGGTGTAGTAATTTAATTGCAGGGGAATACCTGCCGCAACATTTTGCACGGTCACCGCAAGGCGCGGCGTGGCTGGGTCGCCATCGGTATCGCGCCAGCCCGCCTGCTCAAGAAGTGAAATACCAACCGCGGGGTCATACGGAATGGGCGCAATGTTGGGATCATACAATGGGTGTTCGACAGGCAGATAGGTTGTTGGAACTGTGGTCTCACCAAAGAGGACATTATCCACAACGGATTGGCGGTCAAGACAATAGGCAATGCCCTGACGGGTATGGAAATCTGCAAAAATATCCTGACGATCTTTTTGGAACTGCGTATCATAGCCGTCATCATAGGCGGCGGGAGAAACGCCAAGCCCCAGCCATTCAATGGTCATACCAGGTGTGAAGAAGGCTTGTGCCTGTTCACCCGTTTGCATTTCACGCAAAAGGCCTGCGTGATTATCAAGACGAATACTTGGGTCGAGAATGTCACAGCGGCCTGCAACCAATTCACTGAGCGCCATGTCTGGGTCGGCAATGAAGCGGAAGGTCAACGTGTCAAATTTGGGATAGCCATCCACTGCGCGGAAATAATATGGATTCTTGGTCAAGGTGATGTGATCGCCTGCCGCCCATTCTTGAATCACATACGGCCCCCAACCGATCGGAGAGCGCGATGAAATATCCACGGTTGGCAGTTGGTTCGCAGGAAACTGACTCCACAAATGCTTTGGTGCAGGCGCCCAGAAATTCGTAACATAGGAAGAGTCAATAAACCCTGGCACACCCCACCACTGAACCGTATTTGCATCAGCCGCTTCATAAGTTTGTGTGCGATCCAGCAAATAGGTATTGGTGATCGCGCTCGCATCAGATGCCAGCGTAAACGCATAGACCGAGTCGTCTGCGGTAAGCGGCGTGCCGTCTGCCCAGGTCACATCTGGCCGTATACGGAAAGTCACCACCATTTGATCCATCTCAAGCGGGGTCGTGCCATCATAGGTGAGGATGCAATCATCGCTGCGGCAACCAGCAGGGCGGACGCGTGTGCCTTGTTCAAGCAGAACGAGATTCCCATCCGCATCCACAACCTGACCTCCAGCCTGCAACGGCGTTCTGACGATTTGTGCGTCGCCGTTTTCAATGGAAGGAAGTTTCGTCAGGATGACTGGTTGATATTCATAACCAACCATGTCGATCGGGCCATCATAAATGGATGCCATCACACTACGCGCGGCCGCGTTGGGTCCGCCATAGGAATACAACGTATTGGGTTCCTGTCCAAGACAAATATTCAACGCGTGCGGTGCAGGCGTTGAGGTTGGCAGAGGAATGGAAGTCTCTGTGATGGCAGCAGGCGCTGGGGTTTCAGCAGAGAAAAATCCGCAGGATGAGACGATAAGAGAAAGCAGGAAAATAATGGTTACAAATCTCTTGGATATATTCATGGTGGGGTCCTTTGTTGAAAAAAGCATCCACTAATTATACAAGCAAGCCGCCCTCATGGGCGGCTTGTCAATTTTCAGATCGTTTTGTACGAAATATTTTCAGGAAGAGCAGCAGCAATATCAGCACGATCAAACCCAGAAAAAATAGCAGAGGCGCTCTGGAAGATGGCGGAGCAGAAACTGGCTGAGGCGTGGCGGTTGCGGGCGGCGGCCCCACGGGGATCTGATCTGCATTGGCCATGGTAATTTCCTGCTGTGCAGTCCATAGTTCATTTTCGCGCAGGAGAAATGCTGTAATTTGGAGAGTCTCTTCTTCCGTCAGGCTGCCAGGTTTCCAATAAGGCATGGCTGAAAATATATAGGAACGAAGAACTGCAGCATTGGGAAAGTTTTGCAGGGTGTTGTCACCAATCACCGCTGGGACATTCTGTGGAAGGGTAAAACCATTGTCATATGGCCGATTACCATGACAACCTGAATTCCAGCAATTACGGTCTTCCTCGGGATAAGCGTTGCGAAATTCACCTGTCAAACCCTGTCCCAAGTCTCCGTGGCAGGGCATGCAGGTAAGCCAATATACCTGTGAACCTTTATCAGCCTGCGAAGGAGAAGCGGGCAATGTCGGTTCTGCCAATCGGTCCAGGGTTGGCATTGGAGCGGGAGTTCCCGTTGTTTGCAACTTTATGGAGGTGGCTGTGCCAGTATCGAAGAATAGCCCTGCAAAGAGCAGGGCTATTCCAATACTTACCAGAAAAAATTGAATTGAACGTCTGGTCTGCACAGCAGTTTAGGTCTTGCCACGCATACGCGGATCAAGCACGTCACGCAAGGCATCACCAACAAGGTTCCAACCCATTACGAACATAACCAGGGTCAGCCCCGGCCAGATCACAATGTACCAATAGGTGTCGAGGCTGGTGATCCAGTTGCGGGCAAAGGAAAGAACCTGGCCCCAGTCCGCGTACCCAACTTCTGTACCAATGCCGAGGAAGGATAGAGCCGCAAACGAGAGCACCACGTCACCCACGGCCAATGAGGCCAGCACGAGTGTCGGAAAAACAGCATTTGGAATAATATGACGGAAAAGAATACGATTATCTTTTACGCCGATGACGCGTGCAGCCAGGACGTAATCACGCTCTTTGACGGAGAGAATATCACCGCGAATAATACGCGCGTATCCCATCCAGCCAAAGGCGATCAACGCCGTCATGGTAGGCACCAGACTTTTTCCAATTCTGGGGGTCAACACTGCGGCAAGAATGAGTGCAGCCAAAATACCAGGAAGAATGAGCAACACGTCCACGATACGCATGATGATGTTGTCCACGATCCCGCCGTAATAAGCAGAGATCGAGCCAACGATCACACCGAAAAGCAATGTGGAAATGGTCACCACGAGGCCCGTCTTGAAGGCTGTTCGTGTTCCCCAGATAATGCCATAAAAAATATCATACTGGCCTTCAGAAGTACCCATGATATGCGTCATGGTCTCGGTTCCCACAAAAGTCTTCCACCAGAACGGCAATGGCATGACATTCTTTTTCCATTCGGTACCGGGGGGTTTCGGGTCAGAGCTAAAGCCATCACGTGGAATTCTGTAAGGGTCATTCGGCGTCACTGGAGGAGCAAGCAACGGAGCCATCAACGCAATGATGATGAAGAAACCGATCAACACAAAACCGATAACTGATGCGGGCGTCTTGAGCAAACCTGTGAGAATGCGATAGTTCTCAGGGCCAAGCAAACGTTCGAACCAACCGATCTTGCGGGTTGGTATTGAATCTTGAAGCAGGGAGTTATCCCCAGTGGGAGTAGATTGAGCCATTAACATATCTCCTTATGATAGGCGTACACGGGGGTCTACAACCGCATACAGGATATCAACTGCCAGATTTGAAACGATAAGGATGAAACCATTGAATAACGCAAATCCAAGCATGGTGACCACATCAAGTTGTGTTGCCGCACGGGCAGCCGCAGAACCGATACCAGGGTAATTGAAGACCGTCTCAGTGATCACAACACCACCAAGCAGACCGACGACACTGAAACCCGCCAGCGTTACCACCGGGATCATCGCGTTCGGTTGAGCGTGTTTATAGATGACATCATGTTCAGACAAACCTTTTGCACGAGCAGTGGTCACATATTCCATGCGCAATGTTTCAAGCATGGACGAACGCGTTACGCGCAGGAATGTAGCCCAACTGATATAGGACAATGTAAGAATGGGCAGGAACATATGCTTAAGCGCATCCCAAAATACGTCAAAACGACCATTCAGGAGCGCATCAATTGTAATCAGGGTGGTGTAACGGCGAAACTCATCAGAATTGACAACCTGCATATATTCGTCTGCAAGACGACCTGGTGGAAGCCATTCCAGCGTGGCGTAAAAGATCAAAATAAACAGCAAACCAAACACGAATGTCGGGAAGGATGTTCCGATAATACTAAAGATACGGGCGGCCTGATCGATCAAACCATTTTGATGAACAGCAGCCTGAACCCCCAGCCAGATACCAACAAAGATCACCGGGCCGATCGCCCAGAGAGTCAGATCCAACGTATTCGGGAAGCGGCTTGCGATCAAGTCTGCAACAGGTGTGGATGATGTGCGTGAATAACCCAAATCACCAAACAGGATGCCGCCATGGCGGACATTGTTAACTGTGTCCACTGTCCCAACCAGCCAGCGCCAGTATTGTTCGTAAAGGGGTCTATCCAGGCCATACTGCCTGATGATACCTTCCACAGCTTTCTCGTTCTTTGGGAAGTCCTTTACATACAAGGCCGAACGCTCAATGGGCGAAAGCAGCTGCAACATGGCAAAAATTAACACGGTAACGCCAAACAGCAAAACCGGCACAAGCAACAAACGGCGAATGATAAATGTGACCATTTTAGTACCTCAACTTAGCTTTGTTAATTTTTTCATTTGGAGTGCATTAAAGAAATCTTTAGTGCACTCAGGATGAAAAAATTTGGAGTGTATGGGGGCCCGTTGCCAGGCCCCCATACATTAAAACACGTGCTAATTCACTACCAGATTACTACTGCTTGGAAATTGTGTAGTAGTAAACACCAGGGAAGATCGGGTTGGTAAGTAAGCCTTCAACCCAACGCTGAGTGAAACCATGGCTGGTGGGGAGTACCATAGGAACACCGACAGCGAGATCGTAATAAAGCTGGTTGGCTTCCTTGTAGATTTCGGCGCGAGCGGCGGGATCTACTTCAGCAACACCACGTTCCAAGATTACGCGGAACTGGTCTTTGACATCATCAGGCAAAGCCTGGCGGCCACCATAAGTACCGGTGGTGTAGGGCTGGAACCAGTTGTGGGGATCGTGAATGTCTTCGAGCCAGCCGGCGGTCATGAGCGGGAGCAGTCGAGCGCGCTGAGAGCGGAGGTAGGTCGGCCAAGGCAGACCAAGGGTCTCAACCGAGAAGAGTTCATTGACGGTGGAGAGGTTGCCAGCCAAAATTTCAGCAGTGGTCTGGCGGGTGGGGTTACCCTGATTGTAGGCCATCTGGACGCGGAAACCGGTGGTCCAAACATCACCTTCTGGATCTTCGCCAGCGGGGATGCCGTCTTTGTCGAGATCGGCCAGCTTGAATTCAGCGGCAGACATCTCAAGATCGGTGGTGTAATGCGGGGTGTCGTTGAAGTAGCCAGGCATGCCAGGCAGGGTCAACTGAGTGGATTGGACAGCTTCGCCATTGTAAACATCGCTGATGAAGGTTTCCCAATCGAAGGCATAAGCAAAGCCCTTGCGGATGTGAACATCAGAGAAGAAGTCGGCAGGAATACCATTACCATCCAAAACACCGGAACCGATGAAGGGGTTACCACCGTCTTCGGGGTTGGCGATGTTCCAGTTACCAATAATCACATCTTGTGAGATGGCAGGGCGACCAATGCGCACGCGCAAGGGGAGAGTGTCATCAACAACTTCACAGGCTTTGTAAGCATTGGCTTCGAGATCGAATTCGCATCTTTCGCCAACCAATTCATCCATCTGGGAGCGGTTTGCGGTAGGAACAGTTGCGACATCGGCATCACCAGCCTGCATCATTGCGAAGCGGGTACCCCATTCAGGAACGGCTTTGAAAACAACGCGTTCGAGTTTGGCAGGTTCACGCCAGTAGCTGTCATTGCGGACCATGACGAGTTCTTCACCAGGAGTGAAGTGATCGAGCTTGAAGGGGCCGGTACCATTGATGATTGTGGAGAATGGATCATCAGCGGACGCCATACCGTAGAAGTTCTGCCAGGTATCGCAGCTACCATCCCAACCACCGTTCTCAACAACCCATTGTTCGTCCATGACGGAACCCCAAGTTTGGGCAATTGTAGCGAGGAAAGGACCCCAAGGCTGAGCAAGGGTGAAAGTTACGGTGCCAGCGGCGTCATCGGCCACAACAGCAGACTTAACTTGTTCGCATGCAGCTACGAGGACAGCGGGATCTGCAGCAGCAAGAGTTTCGCGGTCATCATAGAGGTTGCCTTCAGGATCAACCAGGAGGGAAATATCATCGGTACCAACACCGAAGAAGGCCTCGTAGTACATCCATTGCGGGGAGGAAGTACCACCCTGCAAAAGTCCACGTTGGAAGGAGTAAGCGACATCAGAAGGTGTCAGCTCGCCGCCTTCGTGGAAGGTAACGCCGGAGCGGATCTTGAATGTCCAGACGGTGCCGTCAGCAGAGGTTTCCCAGGATTCGGCAAGCATAGGAACGAACTTGTCGGTGGCTTCGCCATCGTAGAATACGAGGGATTCCATTACGTTCTGGATAACTTCGCCACTGGCGGTATCGTAAGCCAAGGCAGGATCAAAAGTGTCAATACCAATTTCGGCATCAGCGGCAACAAAAGTTGTTGGGTCGCTGGAACCCATTGCTACTGCTTCGCCACCATCAGCGGCAGGAGCTTGGGTAGCATCACCACCGGTAGCAGCGGGAGCATCAGTAGCCTGGGTAGCACCACCGCAGGCAGCAAGGGCCATGCTGGCGATGACAAGAAGGCTCAATAAGGTAAAAAGTTTACGCATCTTTCTTCTCCTCAAGAATTTAGAAGGTTGGAACAACAAACTTACATTTGGTCAGGAATAAAATTGTTCTTTAGTGATCTGCTTGCGGGAAACCACCTCCTTTTAAGAAATTACCTACTTACACCATATGACAGGCCACAAAGTGACCTGGTTTAACCTCTCGGAAGTCTGGGCGGGATTCTGCACAGATCTTATCTGCGATCGGGCAGCGAGTACGGAAGCGGCATCCAGACGGGGGGTTTACTGGGGAAGGTACGTCACCTTCGAGCAAAACGCGCTTTCGTTGTGCATCCGCAACAGGGTCTGGGATCGGAACAGCGGAAAGCAAAGCTTGTGTATAAGGGTGAAGAGGCTCGCGATATAGATCATCGCGATTTGCCAGTTCCATGATCACGCCAAGGTACATAACGGCCACACGCTTACTAATATGGCGTACCATGGAAAGATCATGAGCGATGAAAAGATAGGTCAGGTTGAATTGCTTCTGTAAATCTTCCAAAAGATTTACCACCTGCGCTTGAATGGAAACATCCAACGCAGAAATAGGCTCGTCGCAAACAATGAAGGAAGGCTGGAGAGCCAACGCACGCGCAATACCAATACGTTGACGTTGACCGCCAGAGAATTCATGTGGATATCTGGAGGCAAATGCAGGGTTCAAATTCACCACATCCAACAAATAATCAACACGTTCCTTGATCTCTTTGCCGGTTGCCACACTATGCACAACCATGGGCTCAGCAACAATATCAGCCACGGTCATGCGGGGATTTAAACTGGCGTATGGATCTTGAAAGATCATTTGGATCTTACGACGGGTCTTGCGCATTTCCTCGGCTTTCAAGGAAACCAGATCAACACCATCAAAGATCACGTTGCCACCAGTGGCCTTGTAAAGTTGAAGGATGGTTCTGCCAGTAGTGGATTTACCACACCCGGATTCACCCACCAACCCAAGGGTTTCACCGCGCATCACATCAAAAGAAACACCATCCACCGCGTGAACCGCCCCAACCTGGCGTCTTAATACACCGCGGAAAATGGGAAAATGCATTTTCAGGTTTTCAACCCGTAGCAAAACATCGTTATTCTGTGCAGTCATTATCGGGCTCTCCCAGTCTTGGTATCAACCCAACATGCAACCCGATGTTCGCTTGAAACCGGAGTAAGTAAAGGATTTTCCTGCCAACATTTCTCCATTGCCCACTTACAACGGGGGGCAAACGGACATGAACGCGGCTTCTGATATAGAACTGGAGGATGGCCATCAATTGAATACAAACGGCCTTCTTCCTTGCCATCGATACGTGGGAGGCTTCCCAACAAACCGATCGTATATGGATGGGAAGGATTTGCGAACAGATCCCCCACTGTGGCTTCTTCAACAATAAAGCCGCCATACATTACCAGCACACGCTGCGCAATACCAGCCACCACACCAAGGTCATGGGTGATCCAAACGATCGCCATGCCAAGTTCATCACGCAAACGTTTTACCAGATCCATGATCTGAGCCTGGATGGTCACATCCAAAGCCGTGGTGGGTTCGTCAGCGATCAATATTTGTGGGCTGCAAGCAAGTGACATTGCGATCATCACACGCTGGCGCATACCGCCAGAATATTGATGAGGATAATCATTCAAACGATCTTTGGGGTTTGGAATACCAACCATCGCAAGCAATTCAGCAGCACGCTCACGAGCCTGGTTCTTTGTCATGCCGATATGCAGGATCAAAGGCTCTTCCAATTGACGGCCAATCGTCAAAACAGGATTCAATGAAGTCATTGGATCCTGAAACACCATGCTGATCTGCGCACCGCGCACATGGCGAATTTCATCATTTGACATTTTCAAAAGATCTTGGCCGAAAAACTTTGCTTCCCCCGCAGTGACCTTTCCGGGAGGGGAAGGAATCAACCCCAACACAGAAAGCATTGTTACACTTTTACCACAACCACTCTCTCCCACCACACCCAGGGTTTCACCTTCCTTCAATCCAAATGAAACACCATTTACTGCATGAACAATTCCATCGGGGGTCTTAAATTGAGTTTCAAGTCCCTTAACATCTAATAAAAGATCAGGCATCCGCAAAATCCTTTTCTACGTTGGAATAAGGTTGTGAAAACATTTGTATATCAAAACACAAACATGAGCGAATTGAATTATACCTAATTCCTAAGGGGCGTCAACAGCCTGACCCCTAAAATGACATGTATAGTCATAAACAACACCCCCCAAGAACTGCAAAACACCCCTCTGGAGGACTGTTTTAATCAACGATGTCCATTTTGAGATAAAAACCACCTCATCTCTGGACCGTGTGCCTGCCGCGCTTCGAGAAGCAGATTCCACTTTTTTTCATCTTCAGCATCAAGTTTTCAATATCGTTGACAAGCCCTCCTTACTAACATAGAATCCGAACGCAATCATTATCCAAAAGGAGAATACTTATGTTAAAAGAATTCAAAGACTTTGTTATGCGCGGTAACATCCTTGACCTCGCCGTTGCAGTTATTATCGGCGGCGCGTTTGGCAAGATCATCGCCTCTCTTGTCAACGATATCATCATGCCCCTCATTGGCGTACTCATGGGCGGCATCGACTTCAAAGAACAGCAATCTATAATTGGCGAAGCGGTTATCACGTGGGGCATCTTCCTTCAAACGATCGTTGATTTTCTCATCGTTGCCTTTGTCATCTTCCTCATTGTAAAGGCCGCAAACAAGATGAAGAAACCAGCGCCTGCCGCAGAACCTATCAGTAAAGACTGCCCGCACTGCTTTACCACCATCTCGATCAAAGCCACACGCTGCCCAAACTGTACTTCTGAACTCAAGTAACCTTTCATGCAGGCGGGGGCTTGTCCCCCGCCTGCATATTAAAGCCCCTCATGATGGATTTCCTCGATAAATTAAACCCTCAACAACGTAAAGCTGTCACAGCCGCCGATGGACCCATTTTGGTTGTAGCAGGCCCGGGGTCCGGTAAGACGCGGGTACTGACTCAGCGCATCGCCTATTTGATCGCGTCCGAAGGAGTCCGCCCGTGGAATATCCTTGCAGTCACATTCACCAACAAAGCCGCAAAGGAAATGGCCGAGCGTGTAAAACGCCTGCTGCCAGATCAGGCCACTGACGGTATCATGCTGGGCACGTTCCACTCGATCTGCGCGCGCATTTTGCGGCGTGAAGTGGAATATCTTCCGCTTGAATCCAATTTTGTGATCTTTGATTCTGATGACCAGGAACGCATTGTAAAAAGCATCATCAAAGAATTTAACTTGAACGACAAGCTGTACCGCGCTGTGAGTATCCATGCCGCCATCTCACGCGCAAAAAATGAACTCCTTGGCCCCGAAGATTATCCGATCAATGTCTATCGTGACGAAGTGATCAAACGTGTTTATGTTGAATATCAAAAACGTTTGATTGCCAGCAACGCCGTAGACTTTGACGATCTGCTCGTTTACACCGCGCGCCTCATGGAAGACAACCTAACTGTGCGCGACAAATACGCACAAAAATTCAGGCACGTGCTGGTGGACGAATTTCAAGACACCAACCTTGCACAATATGCATTAGTGAAACAGCTTGCTTCACACCACAAGAATATCTTCTGCGTCGGCGACCCAGACCAGAGCGTATACGCATGGCGCGGCGCGGATTATCGCAACCTGCAAAAATTCGAGCAGGACTTCCCCGAAGCAGAAGTAGTTTTGCTCGAACAAAATTACCGCTCGCATCAAAATATTCTCGATGTCGCCACGAGCGTCATTGACCGCGCTCGCACACCCAACCGCATCAAGAAAAAACTTTTCAGTGACCGCGGCGCAGGCGAAAAGATCTTTTATCATGAAGCCTACAATGATTACGATGAAGCCGCCTTCGTTGTAGATACGATTGCACAGCTTGTATTAAGCAAACAATTCGAACCAGGCGATTGTGCGGTGATGTACCGCGCCAACGCCATGTCTCGCTTGCTTGAAGAAGCATTCTTACAGGCAAGGCTTTCTTATAAACTTGTCGGCGCGCAAAGATTTTACGGACGCCGTGAAGTGAAAGATGTCATTGCGTTTATGCGCCTTGTGCATAACCCATCTGATGAAGCCGCACTAGGCCGTGTGATCAACGTCCCTCCACGCGGTATTGGCGATAAAACATTAACCACGCTCTACATGGTTGCCCGTCAAAATGAGATCACCCCCGGCGCAGTTCTGCTCGATCTCGCACGCGGCGCCGAGTCACCTTTTTACAAATCTTTCACAGGCCGCGCAGCATTACCGCTCGCAGATTTTGGCGGCATGTTCGCCAAATGGCGCGCTGCCGCGCCAACCTCCACCATCGTGGAACTCTTCGACCGCATCGTCAGAGACATTAACTACAAAGCCTTCATTCTGGATGATGAAACCGAAGAAAGCCAGGAACGCTGGGAAAACGTTGAAGAACTCAAACGTCTCGCGCTCGAATATTCCGACCGCACGTTGGATGATTTTCTTGAGAACATCGCGCTCGTTGCAGATCAAGACACCATCACAGACGCAAACGCGCCCACCCTGTTAACCCTGCACGCCGCCAAAGGCCTTGAGTTCGGCGCGGTCTTCATCGTCGGCCTTGACGACGGCATTATTCCACACAGCCGCTCGTTTGACGAGCCCGAACAAATGGAAGAAGAGCGCCGCCTCTTTTATGTAGGCATCACGCGCGCAAAAGATAAACTTTATTTATTGCGCGCCCTCAAACGCGGCGGACGCGGCGTAACCGAAGACACCGAGCCTTCGCGCTTTCTCGAAGACCTGCCCGCAGAATTACTCGTTGGAAAAACACGCACGGGACGCCCCACAACAACATTTTCCTCCACTCACAGTTATTACCGCACCCCAACCGCCACCGAATCAAAATATTCGGTTCCTCCTCCGTCGCGATCTGCTCCTGTGGCAAAGCCAATCAGCAATAGATTCAGCTCCGGCGATCGTGTCAAACATCAGTCATTTGGTGAAGGCATCGTGCAGGAAAGCAGAATACAAGACGGCGACGAGATCGTGGTGATCGAATTCAAATCCGTCGGGCTTAAACGTCTGGCCACATCACTGGCAAAACTGGAAATCATTCCATGACCCAATCCCGAAGGGATATAAAAATCATAGAAGAACACAAATGCCTGTAGTAATCCCGAAGGGATGACATGATTTCACAAGAATTATGACATCCCTTCGGGATTTTTTGAAAACCGTTTGCGCACTATAATTATTCTATAATCCTTTCACTCCTTCGGAGTTACATTGAATATATTTGGAGGCAGTATGCAATACACCAACCTTGGCAAAAGTGGATTAAAAGTCTCACGTCTGTGTCTGGGGATGATGACCTATGGCTCGAAGAAATGGCGTGAATGGGTATTGGAAGAAAAAGATGCAAAGCCTTTTATAAAGCGGGCTTTGGAAGCAGGCATCAATTTCTTTGACACTGCGGATGTTTATTCAACGGGGGAAAGTGAACGTATCACAGGCAATTTACTGAAAGATGTCAAACGAGAAAATATCGTCATTGCCACCAAGGTCCACGGCCAAATGAGCGATGACCCGAATGACCGCGGACTTTCGCGAAAACACATCATGGATTCAATTGACAACTCGCTCAAACGCCTGCGAATGGATTATGTAGACTTGTATCAAATCCACCGCTGGGATGCCAGCACACCCATCGAAGAAACCATGGAAGCATTGAATGATGTTGTGCGCGCAGGCAAGGCACGCTATATCGGCGCGTCTTCGATGTTTGCATGGCAATTCATGAAGGCACTGCATGTTTCAGAAATGAACGGCTGGACTAAATTCGTGTCGATGCAGAATCACTACAACCTGGTCTATCGCGAAGAAGAACGCGAAATGATTCCTCTGTGCAAAGATCAGGGCATTGGACTCATCCCCTGGAGCCCGATGGCACGCGGATTCTTCGCAGGCAATCGCAAGCGCGGCGGAGGCGGTGAAACGGTCCGCGCGCAGAGTGACCCGTTTGCGAACGATCTATATTTCAGAAACGAAGATTTTGATGTTGCGGAAAAAACCAACGAGATCGCGAAGGCACACAATGTCACAGCTTCGCAGATTGCGCTGGCCTGGGTGTTGAGTAAACCCCATATCGCCGCACCCATTATCGGGTCCAGCAAGATCGAGCATTTGGATCAGGCAATTGCCGCGTTGGAGATTAAATTGTCAGACGAAGAGATCAAGCAGCTTGAGTCGTCCTATCAACCGCACCCTGTGCTGGGACATTCGTAAATGTTCTTTCGTATTCTGTATCTTGGCTTTCGCGTGTACTGTTTTATCTTTCGGCCAATACGCACGGGTATTCGCGTGCTCATGATCCAAAATAAAGAAGTGGTGTTGATTCGGCACACCTACATGAGCGGCTGGTTCATGCCTGGCGGCGGATTGAAAAAGAATGAAACCCTTGAGCAAGCCGCACGAAGAGAAGCCCGCGAAGAAACTGGCGCTGAATTAGGTGAGTTAAAATTGATGGGAGCGTACACGAATTTCAAAGATTGGAAAACAGATCACAACATTGTTTTCACCTGTGATGATTTCAAGATCACGGGCAAGCCCGATGGAGAAATTGCTGAAATGCGCTTCTTCCCATTAAGTGAATTGCCTGAAGGTCTATTGCCCGGGCATCGCCGCAGGTTGACGGAATATCAAGCGGGTATCTCGATCCCACAATATGGAGAATGGTAGATGAACTTGAAATTACTTTGGGATATTTTCTTGCTCTTCACGCGGGTGGCATTATTTTCCTGGGGAGGCGGGCCCGCCTCACTGGCCCTGATGCAGCGTGAAGTGTTGACGGCTGGCTGGGCAACCGCTGAAGAATTTGCGGATGCGGTTGCAGTGGGCAACGCGCTGCCTGGCCCGATCGCACCGCAGGTCTCGGCGTATGTTGGTTATAAAATGTCTGGTATTTGGGGTGCGGTCTCTGCCACGATGGGAACTGTATTCCCCACCACATTATTAATGCTGGTAATGGTGGCATATTTTTTCAGCATCAAAGACAGCCCCACAGTATCGGCCATGTTGAAAGCGGTTCGCCCGGTGGTGGTGGGCTTGCTGGCGTGGACAGCTTACACGATGGCCTATTCGGTTTTCAGTGTGAGCAAAGTTGGCTGGGGGAATGGACTTGTGCAAAGCTGGGATAAGGTGCTCATCGCGATCGTGGCATTTTCACTTCTGACGTTGACCGAGGTCAACCCCGTCTGGCTGGTCATTGCAGGGGCCATTCTCGGATTTGTTGTATACAAATAAAGGAGATTTCCATGTTAAAGAATTTACCATCCACACCTGAAGCCATTCTAAAAATGGAATGGGCAGACTACGAACCACATTTCAAACTGCTTGAAGAAACGCAATTGACAATTGAAAATTCAGATGATTGGCTATTGGGCTGGTCTGCGCTCGCAGACAGACTCGACGAGCAATATACCCGTCTCTATGTTGCCACCACCCAATTTACCAATGACAAAGAGATTGAAAAACGTTTCAACCATTTTGTCGAAGACATTCAGCCGCAGTCTCGCGTGGAGGAACAAAAGCTAAAGGAAAAAATACTTGTCAGCGGTTTGCAGCTAAAGAATTTCCACATGGGGCTGAAGAGACTGCGCGCCGAAGCGGACATCTTCAAGGAAGCGAACCTCGATTTGCTGGTTGAGGAACAAAAATTAAACGCGGAATACAACCAAATCCTCGGCTCACAGACCGTGCTCTGGGAAGGGGAAGAGCGCACGGCCGCCCAAATGTTCCCGTTGCTTCTTGAAAAAGATCCTGCCATCCGCGAAAAAGCATGGAGAGCAAGCACAGCAGTGCGTCTCGAAAATCGGGATGCGATCAACGGACTGTGGAAGAAGTACATGGCGGTTCGAATCAAGATCGCTGAGAATGCAGGCATGCCTGATTACCGAAGTTATGCGTGGGCGCAAAAATTCCGTTTTGATTATTCACCCGAAGACTGCAAAACTTTTCATCGAGCCATTGAAGAAGTGGTCGTCCCTGCGGCGAAGCGGATCATCGAGAAACGCAAAAAGAAACTGGGCGTTGACTCGGTGCGTCCATGGGATCAGAACGTGGACATTTATGACGAGAACCCCTTAAAACCGTATCAAACCATTGATGAACTCAAATCAAAATCGAGGGATATTTTTACAAAAGTAGACCCAAAGTTCGGTGAATATTTCCAAACCATGATGGATGAAGACCTGCTTGATCTGGATAGCCGCAAGAACAAAGCTCCAGGCGGATATAACCTGATCTACGGCGTCAGCAAAAGACCGTTCATTTTTATGAACAGTTCAGGAACACATGGTGACGTGATCACTCTTCTGCATGAAGGCGGACATGCCTTCCACGCATTTGAAGCAGGGGTCGTGCCTTATTTCCATGAACGCTCTGAAAACTATGTCCCCGCTGAATTCGCAGAAGTGGCGTCAATGGCAATGGAGCTGCTTGCATCTCCATACATTAGCAAAGAACACGGCGGGTTTTACACAGAAGCCGAAGCTGCGCGCGCGCGTCTCGAACACCTTGAAGGGATCATCACCTTCTGGCCATACATGGCGCTCGTGGATGCGTTCCAGCATTGGATCTATGAAAACCCAAAGGACGGTTCCGACCCGCTCTTGTGCGAGAATAAATGGAGCGAACTATGGGATCGCTTTATGCCTTATATTGATTACAGCGGACTCGAGGATGCCAAGAAAACATACTGGCATCGCCAATTACACATCCACAACATTCCGTTCTACTATATTGAATATGGAATTGCTCAATTAGGCGCGGTACAGGTTTGGGCGAACGCACTCAAAGACCAAAAACAGGCAGTCGCAAAGTATCGCAAGGCACTCTCGCTTGGCTCCACAGTTTCCCTGCCGGAGTTATTCGAGGCTGCGGGCATAAAATTTGCCTTCGACACGAAAACGCTGAAAACATACGTAGACCTGATCGAAGAACAAATGAAAAAGCTCGAACAGGAAAAATAATGAACGTTTTCGTTTGGTAAAATACCAATGAAATCTTTCACTGGAGAACTCAGATGACCGAAACTCTAAAGATCGTCATCCCGATGGCTGGTTGGGGAACACGCATGCGTCCGCACACATGGAGCAAGCCCAAACCCCTCGTCAGTGTGGCAGGCAAGACATCGCTTGAACATCTCATGGATATGTTCAAGACACTGCCAGACCCTGAAAACACAGAATACATTTTTATCGTCGGCCCCTACTTGGGCGAGATGCAAATTCCGCCTTTCATTAAGGAGCATTACCCGAACCTCAAAACACATTTTGTTGTGCAGCAGGAAATGAAGGGACAATCTCACGCGCTGGCATTGGCACGCGAATATCTGCAAGGCCCGATGATCATGTGTTTCTCAGATACTTTAATGGAAACAGATTTTTCATTCCTCGCAAAAGAGGAAGCAGACAGCGTGGCGTGGGTCATGCCTGTTGAAGATCCGCGCCGCTTTGGCGTGGCCGATGAGGGCACAGACGGCTGGGTGAAACGCTTCATTGAAAAACCGCAAAGTATGGATAACAACCTTGTGGTGGTCGGCTGTTATTATTTCAAGAGCGCAGAACAATTACTAGCCGCGATCGACGTTCAAATGGAACGCGGCGTGATGCTCAAGAATGAATATTTTCTGACTGACGCCATCACCATCATGATCGAAAGCGGAGCGAAGGTGCGCACGAACAAGATCAGCACCTGGCTGGATACTGGCACGATCGAAGCCACACTGGACACGAACCGCATCCTGCTTAAACTGGGAGCTGATAATTCATCCGAAGCAGGCAGCAGGCTGACGGTTAAGATCGAACCGCCTGTCTTCATTCATCCCACTGCAAAAGTGGAAGGGTCTGTGATTGGGCCGTATGTTTCCATTGGGGCGAATTGTCAAATTAATAATGCTGTGATCTCTGATAGTATTATCGAAGAAGGCACGCAGATCAACCGCACGGCGCTAAAACATTCGTTGATCGGGCGCAACTGTTATGTGGAAGGTCAGGCGAATAAAGAGGAAGCCTCTACGCTGAACCTTGGTGACAATAGTAGTGTTATAAATCCGTAGAGTGAAAAATAATAGAGCAAGGGGAATCTCTTGCTCTATTATTTTTGTGAAGATCATGGAAACTGTTGAGTGCCGTTCGGATACAGAATACGCGGAAAGGCCGCTTTCATTAATATGGCAGGGATGCCGTTATGAGATCGCGGAAATCATTTCGCGCTGGCACGGCCCCGGCGAAAAAGGGTTCCGTGTAAAAACGGTCAACGGTCTGGCTTTTGAAATAACGTATCAGGAATTTTCGGATGACTGGCACGTTCAACCCATATAGGAGGCTCAATGCAGGAAATTGGTGAAGTACAAAGACTTTCAAAACATGTGGCTGGATTAAAGCCCAGCGGGATCCGCAAGTTTTTTGATATCGTGGCGACCATGAAGGATGTGATCTCGCTCGGTATTGGTGAACCAGATTTCACCACACCCAAACCGATCCTCGATGCGGGCATCCGCTCGTTGCAAAACGGTGAAACGCACTACACATCGAACCACGGCAAAGTGGAATTGCGTCAGGGCATTGCGGATAATCTGCAAAGATTATATAACGTGAAATATGACGCCACACGCGAAGTAGTTGCAACTGTCGGCGTTTC
>JAVBXV010000331.1 GCA_030824405.1 Anaerolineales bacterium
GTATAACCAGATCGGGACGATACCCTTCCGCATCTGCTAGCCATTGCAGTGCCTGTTCAAAGACGGGCAAATCTGTGGTCTTGTCCTGTGCAAATTCAGCGGGACGAAGGAAGGGCGTCTCAGCGCCCCACTCGCGCGCAACTGCCGCGATCTCTTCATCATCGGTGGAGACGATAATGCGCGTGACCAACTTCGATTGTTTGGCGGCGGCAATACTCCACGCAATCAGCGGATAGCCCGCGAAGCTGCGGATATTCTTGCGCGGAATTCCTTTGGAGCCGCCGCGGGCAGGGATGAGAGCGAGAATTTCAGTCATAACTGATTCGCGATTATCAAATACTCGATTATCGTTTTTCTACCACGCTGTCCATCCGCCGTCCACAATGACGTTGTTACCTGTCATGTAGGAGGAAGCTTCTGAAGCGAGGAACAATAACGCGCCGTTCATTTCGTCTTTCTTTGCCATGCGGCCGAGAATGGTTTTGGCGGAATAATTCTTTACGAAATATTCTTCATGGTTATTGAACACGCCGCCTGGAGTAAGCGCATTGACGCGAATCTCTGTCTCTGCATAATATGCCGCGAGGTATTTTGTGAAACCCATTACACCTGCCTTGGTGGTGGTGTAATAGACAGGTTTATAAGCCACGCGCTTGCCGTCTTTGATGTAGAGTCTTTGATCGGGGCCGTTGAGTCCATAAGTGGAGCAGATGTTGATGATGCTGCCCTTTTTGCCCTGCGCGATCATTTGCTTGACACAGGCTTGTGTCACGAGGAACATGCCAGTGAGATTCACATTCAATGCCGCGTTCCACTGCTCAAGCGGATAATCTTCGAATGCGCCAGGTGCGATTCCCCTGGCAGCCGCATCGGGGTCAAATTTCGGATCGAGAGCCGCCGAATTTACCAGAACGTCGAGCCTGCCAAACTGCTTGACGGTTTCAGCGACCAACTCACGGGCCGATTCGGGGCGGGTTACATCGAGAGGAAAAGCCATAGCAGAGTAGCCAGAGTCTACGAGGCGCGAGGCTGTCTTTGATGCGAGTTCCATATTTAAATCCGCAGCAACAACAGCTGCACCTGCTTCGGCGAGAGTTTTGCAGAATTCAAAACCTAATTGTCCACCACCGCCTGTGACAACGGCAACTTGATCTTTCAAATTAAATTTATCAAAAATGGTCATATTTTCCTCTATGGGTAGGCTGTATAGATTTTATCTCCACGAACATTGTGCGCAAGATATAAGCCTTCTGAAATATTTATATAAATGGATTGTACATCTTCTGCTTCAGAACCAAACTTAAACAAGGCGAGCACAGCATTACCTGCAAGCACATCCTGTTGAAGCGCATTGACACCAGAGTCATAGCCTTCACGCGGCAGCCCTGTGACGGGGTCGATCAGGTCTGGCAACACATAGCTGGGACGGTTCGTATAAAGATAAACGGGACCAGGCTGGTTGGTGTAAATGCGAATGCCTTCGGGGAGTTGCCTCAGGAAATCCATCGCTTCGGAATCATACCATTGGAAGGATGCGTATCCCTGCCCGCCTTTGTGAAGTTTCGTGATGATGCTGGATATATCGTAGACAGAAAATGCGAAGACGAAAAACGCAGCGGAAACAACCACAGCGCGCCAAAGAACTGCACGCCTGTTCCACAACCAATGTCCAAGCAGTACAAGCAAAATGAGCAGCGAGACATAGATCGGTGAAAGAATACGCAGCTTGAATTTCGTGCTCGCGTCGAACAGCATCATGGACGAAACGATCGACGCCAGATAGCCGAAGATGTACAGTGCATTCGTGAAGAATAAAATTTCGGGGCGTTCACTGGCTGGCTGGAAGAATTTCTTCAAGCCTTTGTATGTGATCCACACCAGCAAAGCTAAAGCAATCAACGACAGGAAAATCACAAGACCATTGGGGTCTTTTGTAATTCCACGCCGCCATGCTTCCACAGGGATGAGGAACTCCGAGAAATTGTAGATCCCCGTTCCAAGATTCTCTGCGGTCAGCGGGTGATAGACCAGTATGCGGTTGGTGGCATTGTCCGCGACGATCTTGTTGCGGATGCTCCAGGCAAGCACAAAGGGTAGAAAGCCAGCAATAAATATGCCTGCACTCGTCAACCGTTTGCGCCAGGTATCCTGCAAGAGCAATAAGGCAACCACAAAGGTTGCAAACAAAGCCAGACCTGCGTAACGGGTGAGATAGGCAAATGCAGTCAGAACACCTGTGGCAATCAGCCAAACTCTGGGGTCAAGCAGTTTGCTGTTTGAAGCAACCGATCGTTCCTGCATTCCAGCGTTGAAAGTTAGAAACGCTGCGAGACTCAAAAAGATGTACAGCGGTTCGCTCATGGCAACCGCATGCGTGCGGAACAAAGAAGCATTGACCACGAACAAAGCGGCAAGCAGAATGCCCGCAACTTGTGATCTGGTCATGCGCCAGCCAATGAGACCGAGCAGGAACGCATTTGCGCCAAACAGGAACGAGTTAACAAAACGCGCACCACGCAAGGGATCAAGTCCGCTTACGCCGATCAATGCCAATATGGATGAAAAACCTGGGGGAAAGTGTGTAACGGGGCCGTTACTGGCGAGCCATGCTTCGCGATAACCCTGTCCGCTGAGGATGCTGCGCGCGCCTGCAATGTATGCAATTGAGTCATCCGAGAGGCCGAGCCCTTGCGGAGTCGCATACAGGGTAAGGAATGTTCCCAGTGCGGCAAGCAGGCCAAGGATTAAGAAAGAGGCGGCGCGTTGTTTAGTCATGATAAAACAAACAGGTGACAGTCACCCTGAAGGTGACTGTCACCTCTCCGTCTTAATTTATTTTACGGGCAGAATGTAGCCCTGTTCTTCGAGGTACTTGATGATGATGTGGGCGTTGTCTTCGGCAGAAGCGCCAAAACCTTTGAGGGTGATCTCAGGGTTGATCGGGGGTTCGTAGGGATCGTCTACCCCTGTGAAGCCCATCGGCTTGCCGTCTACCATGGCCTGGCGTGCCTTGGCATACAGACCTTTCACGTCGCGCTCTTCGCAGACTTCGACGGGAGTGTCCATATAGATCTCAATGAAATTCTCGCCGACCATCTTGCGGGCTTCAGCACGGGTGGCGCGGTAGGGGCTGATGGCCGCGCAAATGACTGCGCCGCCGGCATGCACAATTTCGCCAGCAACGAAACCAATGCGGATGATGTTGGTATCGCGATCTTCCTTGCTGAAACCGAGACCCTTGGAAAGATGTGTGCGAACCACATCCCCATCGAGGATGGCGGTCTCACGTCCGCGCTCGAGGAGTAGGGAGGTAAGCACCTGGGTGGTTGCAGATTTTCCTGAACCGCTCAAGCCAGTGAACCAGAT
>JAVBXV010000078.1 GCA_030824405.1 Anaerolineales bacterium
CGTTGAACATCTCCACGACCACGCCGAGGTCCGCGGGGGACATATCCACGATCTGCAAGCCTACGTTGTACATTGAAGGGTCAAGTCGATCCTGCCTGCACCATCTGGCTTTACCCGTAAAGATAATAAAACTCTTGCTTGAGATCGAACCAGTCTGCTCGATACGCAGGCGCAAATTCACGTTAAGGGGAACGGAATACTTGCTATCCAACTTAAATCCGCCTGTGCTGATGTCTGAAATATAGCCAACAACTTTCCCACTCGCCTCGTCCAGCACACGCATGTAATAAGTGAAATTTCTACGTGCTAATTTTCTTCTCTCTTCAACCATAGCAACCTCCTTACGAATTGTTAGGTCACTTTGAGTATACGACTAAACCAAACTAGCGACAATTGAATTATTAATTTTCCGATCTCAAAATATGAGTGAGGATCGTTGCACCAGAGCCGCCAATATTTTGCGCCATGCCGATCTTCGCGCCGTCCACCTGCGTTTTTCCACACTCACCTCGCAACTGCTGGACTACTTCCACAATTTGATATACGCCTGTCGCCCCAACTGGATGCCCGCGAGCTTTTAATCCGCCACGAGTGCAGACGGGCACACGGCCCTGTGGGCTGATCTCGTTATCGAGGCCGAGCCTTACTCCCTGACCTCTTTCGGCAAACCCGCTGGCTTCGAGAGAGAGAGCTGCCATGATCGAAAAGGCATCGTGCAGTTCAAAGACATCAATATCTGCAGGAGTGACTCCAGCCATTTCATAAGCACGCCTGGACGATGCGTATGCGGCCTGTAAAAACATCGGATCCTTGCGGGAATGAACCGCAATCGTATCTGTGGCCGCCGCCGAAGCAGCGACCATGATCTTTGGCTGGCGCAACACCCTATCTGCAGGGACGATCACTACAGCGGCAGCACCGTCTCCTGTGGGAGAGGCATCCATTAAGTTGATCGGGGTCGCCACCATCGAGGATTTTTCAAAGCGTTCAACGGTTAGTTTTTCGTGCAGGCGGGCATAAGGATTGTGCATGGCATTCGCATGTGAATTGATCGAGAATGGCGCAAAATCTTCATGTTTCCAGCCAAACTCGTGCATGTAGCGCCGCATCACCAATGCATTAATTCCTACAAAGGAAATCCCCTGCTCCACTTCATAATCTGCGTCGGCAGCGGTGGCCAGAGCGGCGGTGACATCGCGGCCCGCTTTGTCTGTCATTTTTTCGACACCCACTACCAGCGCTGATTCTACGTCGCCGGAGGCAACAGCCATCAGCGCGGCGCGAAACGCTGCTGCTCCTGATCCGCAGGCCGCTTCTATTTTCACGGCTTCCTGTTTCCACAAGCCGATCCAATCCGCAAAGAAAGTCCCCAATTGATTTTGCCCGTTTACGATTGGCGAAAGCATGTTGCCGACGTAAAGCGAATCCACTTTTTCCACGCCCGCATCCTGCATGGCGGCAAAGGCGGCTTCGCCGCCGATCTCGCGCAGGGATTTTTCCCAATGTTCATCAACTTTTATTTGACCAATTCCAAGGATGGCTACTTTTCTCATGAAAATATCTCCGTGTGAAATTTTACCTTATCGTGCTATCAGGAACTATCGAAATGGGAACAAAGCGTATTGCAGTCCCGTCCATTCATTGATATTCTTATTCAACAAGGAGAACTCATGTTTCGCAAATTAATACACATCGCATTATTCAGCGCCTTTATGCTTTCAGCCTGTGGAGATGCAGCCCAACGCCCGATCAATACGCCCGAGACCGCGAAAGGCGATCTGCCTTCACTCACTGGCCATTGGACGATCACCATGTCCCATTCTGGCGGCATTATGGGACTATCACGCTCCGTTGTAATTGACTCTACGGGAAGTTACACAGTCCGTGATGATCGCGCAGACAAAACCACCACAGGTCAACTTTCAGAAAATGAGTTGGGAAAGTTAATTGAAGTTGTGCGATCCAGTATCTATTCACAAAACACAGACCCTTACGGCTGCGCTGATTGTTTTATCTATGACATCGAAATCGCGAGTAATGAATTCAATTTTTCTGCGCAGGTGGATGATGTAACGATCGAAAAATCAGGGCTTGCCAATTTGGTGGCCGCCTTGCGAGAGATCATTGAGCGGGAATTGAAATAAGCGTGAAGGACTCTGAATGGCGCGCACTCTATTTTAAAAAAGTTTCCGAGTCTTCAGAGGAAGGCAGCGAAGCAGTGGAATTCGTCCAACGGCACAGAACGAAAATCGGAATCAGACGCGCTCGCAAAAGTGCAGGCGCGTTCTGGACCCTCAACCGTAGATTTTATTTGAATGCGGTTCATTACACGAAGGAATCGACGTTGGGGGATAACCCACGGGCTATCACGATCTTCGTGCATGAAGTGCACCATCTGCAACAGGGAGCCATTACTGCCATATCCATTTATGGTGAGTTGGATGCTTGGCAATATGAATTTCGTCTATACAAAAAGATAACAGGTGGGGAATTACACCCGATCCTGGAAGAGCTCCTCTCCCTGCCCCTAAATTTTGACAGGGACAACCTGCGCCATGCCCGTAAATTGATGAACAAGTTTGCAGGAAAATGGTATGGTGCATGGATTCTGCCACTGTATCCGATTACAAAAGAAATCAAGTATTGGCTTACACGAAAAATATAGAGTGACCTGTCACAGTATTGTGGAATTCGACCCAATATCTAAAACATACAAAATCAACAGGATTTTTTAATGTAAAAAAATTATTTCGTTGTATAGTATGCATAGAGTTACAGAAAGGAGGTTGCGATAGAAGTACCACCTAAAAGTTTTGACAAGGGAAAGGCCAAATCGCCCTAACCTGGTAAAAGTGTATGTTTTAGAACCAGACGTTCCCCAAACGATATGAAGGATGCGAAAGGTTTTTTCCCAGTAATATAAAGTTGACGGATGGGTGACACCCATCCGTCTTTTTATTTAATATTGTTCGATCGGGAAATCAAGAAAAAACTAAATAGAACTTAAAGCCTTCGCCATTCGATCCAGACCTTCTTTGAGCAATTCACGAGATGTACCGAAGTTCAAACGCAAGTGCCCCTCCCCTGCTTTTCCAAATAGCTTCCCATCACTTAATGCCACTTTGGCTTTATCTTTGAAAAATTCAAAGGGAGAGCCTTTTATTTCGGTCTGGGTAAAATCCAACCAGCTCAGATACGTGGCATCTGGAATTGTGGTGCGGACATTGGGCATGTGTTCGCTCACATAGCCAACTACAAAATCGCGGTTATCGGTCAGGTAATGACGCAGGTCTCTCAACCAGCCATCACATTTTCCTGAAAAGGCTGTGTTCGCGGCGTGCAGCCCCATACTCCCCACATA
>JAVBXV010000022.1 GCA_030824405.1 Anaerolineales bacterium
GCTTTGAACCATTCAATTGTGCGCTTCATTCCTTCTTCAAAGGAAACCTGCGCGCTCCAGCCAAACAATTCTTTGGCGCGGGAGACATCCAATCCGCGGCGGGGTTGGCCATTTGGCTTGTCGGTCTGCCAGTTGAGAGTACCCTGGAAGCCTGTCATCTTCACGATCATCTCGGTCAAATCTTTGATCGAGATCTCATAGCCAGAACCAAGGTTGACGGGCAGGTCGCCATTATATTTTTCTGCGGCAGTGACGATACCATCTGCGGCATCTTCGACATACAAAAATTCGCGCGTCGGAGAACCATCACCCCAGACTTGCAGTTCCTTATCACCGCGTTCAGTTGCTTCAACCGCCTTGCGGATCAAGGCAGGGATAACATGCGAGGTCGCCAAATTGAAATTATCACGCGGACCATATAAATTCACGGGTAGGAGGAAAATGGCATTGAAGTCGTATTGCGCGCGATAGGCCTGCGCCTGCACGAGCATCATCTTCTTCGCGAGTCCGTAGGGAGCATTGGTTTCTTCGGGATAGCCGATCCATAGGTCATCTTCCCTGAAAGGCACAGGTGTGAATTTGGGATAAGCGCAGACCGTGCCAATGGCAACGAATTTACCCACGCCATTTTTGTATGCCTGATGCATGAGTTCAACGCCCATCATCAGGTTATCGTAAAAGAAGTCAGCGGGGTGTTCGCGGTTCGCGCCAATTCCGCCCACATTTGCAGCAAGGTGAATAATGACCACATTCTTCGGGTCAACACCATTTAGGTTGTCGCTAAATAAACGCTTGATGTCGTTGGGGTTAACAAGGTTGTAATTTTCAATACGCGGGATAAAAATATCAGTCGCACCGCGTCCTTTTAATCTCTCAATAACGAACGAGCCAAGAAAGCCCGCTCCGCCTGTAACAATTACTTTTTTGTTTTGCCAGAAGTTATTCATATTATTATTTACTTTGTCTCCATTGACAGGGTCTGATATTCTTAGATTTTTTTATCAAAAAAAATACTATCCGTCTTTAACTGCATGCAACATCTACCTGTAATTGATATATAGCTAAAGCAGCATTCCCCAATGCAAGCAGGCTAAGAATTAAAACTGCCAGTATCCTTCCCGATAAGCCAAACAAGGGCTTTTCCGGCTTTGGAAACGACCCTTTTAGTGACTTTTCGCACGCAGTCATGTATTGAGCATCGCGACGCATCAAAAGAGCAGTAGTGACAAGGAGAAAGGTTCCAATCAAAAGGATTATTGCAGACAGCCCCGGGGTCTTACAATGCAAGGCATACCAACCTGTTATGACTCCACCCTCAATAACAGATGCAGTTTGTACTCTGCTCCACATTTGTCCGCTATGGAATCTCCAAAGATCATATATTTGGGAAGTTTTCAAATTATTTACAGGCATATTATTACTTTGGGGAACAATTACCAACAACGGAATGGAATACCCAGCAGAATTACGATATCTACAAGAAAAATAACAACCATGACGTACATTAGTCCTCTATTAGCTCCTACAGATGCCAATAATCGCAGAATTTTGTCCGGTTTTTTTCCTTCCACTTCCTCAAGATGTTCTTTTTTTGAGAATTTATATCGGAGATGAAGCTCTTCTCGTAACTTCAGATGCTTTTCGATTTTTTCTATATTCCTATCCTGCGCGCTTTTATGCAATCTATGCTTAACAAGTGCAATAAGAAGAACAAAAGTAAAAACTGCGGCACTTATCACCATCAAGACGCGAACGAAAGGAATATCTTGCACATTCTCGGAAAATGCCTGATTAATCAAGAAGGCATTGACAGCAATTGTCACACTCGGAATTTGCCATATGTGCCCATCATAATACCTTGCATTTTCGGACAATTCTTTGTAAACAATTTTTATAAAATCGATATCTTCTTCAGGAGTGGATACGAGGGAAAGTTTTTTTACAGCAGGCATTGCATATCTCCACAGAAAAGTGATTTTAAGGAATTATTTTCCCTATACGTTTTCACGAAAGTATTTTTTTATTTCATTCGCAGTAAATTTGATACCGTCTACTGTGCCAAATTCTTTCTCAAAAGATTCACACCATTCTTGAATTCTAGACAAATAAGCGGGCAAATCGTTAACTAATGGTTCTACACTGTTTTTAAGAATCTTCCCAATACCAGCCCATTCGACCATCTGCGAATTATGGTAAATCTCAGGATCATCTTCTGGCATTGCATCCAGAACACCGATCGGCTTTTTATTAAGAACTGCATTCCAAACGCTTCCCAATCCGCTGCGGGCGAGGACAGTGGTTATATTTGGATTATTCCATGCGCTAGGCAAGACGCGCTTGATTTCAATTTCCTTGTCAGCATCCGGTAGTGTAAAACATGTGCCAGTAGCCGATGCGGCCAACGAAAGCAGTCTTTTTTTATCCATACCAGTACCACTGAAAATCACCAAAGTAGAACCATAATCAATAGGGGTTTTTTCGTCTAACGCAACAAAGGCATTGTCCAATGGGTAGGGGCTGTCCAATGGCGGTGTAAATGTAATTTTCTCTACATTGTTATTTTGATCTTCACGATAAGCAAGAGAATGAAGACGAGGAATAAACATTCGATTAAAGGTAGACTCAACCTGCAACCAAATATCCGTCAGGGAACACGTATCAGAAAGCATCTCTTCGCTTTGGTAAGGCGAAAGTCTGTAAATTTCCGACATCTCTCCTACAAACACATAGAAAACAGGGTCAACAGGCGATAACACAGGCAACCCTGTGTTAATAGCAAAGTCAAAATGTGAAAAAGTTTTTACACTGCCATTTAATGAAACAGCCTCAACGCCTTCACTGACAATGTCTTTTAGCTGGCTGCTTTTTGTTTCAAAGTTTTCGTTGATGCTTGACACGTACTGTTTGAAGTCTGGGGTGGTTCTCTTATCACGCAACAGCGGCATAAGATGTTCCCCCAGAGATTTCGACAGAAAGACCCTGTCAAAATCTTCGGGAGAATCCTTCAATGTATCCATAAGTATATTTCGCTGTTTTTCGCCATAGTAATCTGGGATACAAATCTCAGATGCCACAGTTCGAAGTATTTTGACACCTAATATGTATGGAGCATGACCATGAGCTGGTAACAACAAAGAAGATTTGATCATTAAATACGCAACCGTCTTATTGCACTATAAAAGGAAGTGCATTTCTATATTTCTGGCTATAGGGATCGCTGATCAGGTTGTTGTTCAACGCATGCGTTAATTCCTTCAAGCCATCAACCACCTTCAACTTCCCTGTAAATCCAAGCGCTCTTTCAATCTTCTCAAACGACAACGAGATATCGTACATATCGCCTCCAAA
>JAVBXV010000145.1 GCA_030824405.1 Anaerolineales bacterium
AGTCCCGCGCGAAACACCTCGGACATATATGCGCCATAGTTCAAACCCAGAGCAAGCACACCTGCCAGTGTACCTGAGAGAATAATTCCCAGTTGAGGCAGGGCGAGGAAGAAGAAAAATATCTGTAGATAGAGTGGAGTTCCACGAATAAGAGAAACGTAAAAAGTGCTGAGTGCATAAATTGGCGGGATGGTGGAGAGTCTTCCAAGTGCTGCGAGTAAAGCCAATGCCATGGCCAGCAGAATGGAAAGTATTGAAATGCGGATGGTTTCCCCCAGACCCAGCGCGATGAAGTCTATTTCTTTTAAGATAAATTCAGTATCGATTTTGATCGTACTGAATGTGTAGGAACCGATCTTGATTTCCTGTCCGCTGAATAAAAGGACGAGGATCAATACCAGAATTCCCCAGGAAAGTATTACATTGGCGCGAAAATGACGTTCCTTGCGGATTTGTGCGTCATACAACAACTCTGCTTGTGATTTTGGTGCATTGGATAATACAGCCATGCTCGTTCTCCAATTTATAATTTATTTTTCAGCACGCGATTTACACAGGTTGGATATAAAAAGAATAGGGAAGCGGTAAAGTAGCCGCTTCCCTATCTTTACGGTACTAAATTACTGGTTTGGCGCAATGGTCAGGTCGCTGCCCAACCATTCGTTGGAAAGAGCGGTGAGAGTACCATCAGCGTGCATGGCGGCGAAGATCTCATCCACCTTGGCGCGGAAGGAGGTGGTGTCGAGGCTTGAGGACTTATCGAATGCGGCAGCGAGGTCTTCAGAGTACACTGCGCCTTCGAGTTTCACAACAGGCATGCCTGCGGCGAGGTTCGCATCCACAACGGTTTCAGAGGTGACGTAGCCAACGAAATCCTTGCGGCCAGAAGCGATCGACTGGGCACATTCCTGATCGGTTTCGAGAGGAACAACGGTGACGTCTGCGGGCACTGTGGCGTAAATGGAAGCCTCGGGCAAGCCAAGACCTGCAATGTCATTGTTCAACCAGAATTCATAGGTGGTGGCGGTGCCAGCACATACAGCCTGGCCAGAGAGACCATCGATGGAAGTGACGCCTGAATCAGCGGCGACTGCAATCACTGCAGGTGTGTAATAGTAGGGGATGCTGAAATCGAGGATTTCCAGGCGATCGGTGGTGACGGTCATGGAACCAACGCTGATGTCCCATTTGTCAGACCAACTGCCAGCTGTGACCACATCCCATGATGGGGTGGCGAAACAGGTTTCCACGCCGAGTGCATCACCAATGGCGATGGCAACATCCACGTCAAAGCCCTGCATTTCAGCGGTGGTCAAAGCATCGCCTGGGCACTTGGTGTCGCTGGGGCGGGAGCTCTCAGTGTTGAGGAAGGACTGGGGTTCGTAATTTGGGTCGGTGGAAACAAGGATGTAACCACGGTCCAAAATTGTGGACAGCAAATCAGCTTCGCCAGATACGGGAGCTTCTGTAGCTTCCGCATCAGCAGGGGCTTCAGTTGCTTCGGGGGCTTCTGTAGCAGGAGCTTCGGTTGCAGCTCCACCACATGCAGCAAGAGCAAGGGAGGCCAGAACGAGCAGGCTGGCCAATGTCAAAAGTTTTTTCATTATCTCCTCCAAGAGATACAAAATATTTTGGCAATTAAACAATTGCCGCGGAATGAACTTCATCCCGCTCTTTAAGCATAGACTATTTTTTATGATTCTGCAAGGATATAAGGTGTATATATTCATAATGGTACAATTGCGAAAATAATTTTCTGGAGGCAGAAATATGTCTGCAATTTTTCCGAGCGAAGAATGGTTGAAAGAGTTGGAAGTAAAAATTAATACAGATGAACATTATGCGGAGATCGCAAAAAACTGGGAGGGAGATCTATTCTTCAATATTGAACCCGAAGGCAATTTGACGGAGCCGCTCACGTTCTATCTGGACCTGTGGCATGGCAAGTGTCGAAAAGTGGCATACAAGCCTGAAGCATCAGCCTACCCAAAACCCGCATTTACCTTGAGCGCCACCTATGGCAATATCACCGCTGTTCTCTCTGGCAAATTAAACCCCATGACCGCCATGATGACCATGAAGTTGAAGGTCAGCGGCAGCATGGGATATATGATGCGAAACGTTCCCACTGTGCTGGATTTTGTCCGCGTGGCACAGGAAACAACCACAACAATTCTTTAATCATAATGACACTTCATTCTTCTTTCCTCTTTTGTAGATGGTGGAGGAAGAACGAAGAAAGATCTATTCATGCTGCCAATCCTCAAAATTAACTTAACTGATAATACAACTGAAGAATTTATCATCCCGAAAGAATGGGAACGTGATTTCCTCGGCGGCGCATCTCTTGCTGCGCGTATTTTGTATCCGATCTTAACCAAAGAACTTGACCCGCTTTCTCCTGAGTCACCTTTGCTGTTTATCAACGGGCCGTTGAGCGGCACGAACGGCCCCACCACGGGACGTTTTGTCATTTGCGGAAAAAGCCCTGCAACCAACCTGTGGGCAGAATCGAACATTGGCGGTTTTTGGGGACCCGAACTTCGCAAAGCAGGCTACGATGGCTTGTGGATCACAGGGAAAGCTCAAAGCCAGGTATATGTCTGGATCGAAGAAGGCAAGTTCGAGGTCCGCAGTGCAGCGGGTGTTTGGGGGAAGAATATTTATGAGGCGCAGGAAATTGTCAAAGCAGAAGTGGGAGTCAAAGGTGCAAGAGTCGCAGTGATCGGTGAAGCGGGCGAGCATGGAGTTTTGTATTCGTCTATTTGCTGTGATCACGGGCGTATGGCGGGCCGCACAGGTCTTGGCGCTGTGATGGGATCGAAAAATCTCAAAGCGGTTGCGGTGTACGGAAAAAATAAAATTGAAGTAACCAGTCAATATGCGGCGCTGCGTTCGGAAGCGAACCGCACATTGAAGCAGGATAACGAAGCGAAGATCATGCACGAACTTGGCTCGGCGGGTGTGGCGAATTATGCTGAGTATTTAGGGTCGATGCCAGCAAAATATTATCACCAGGGTTCGTTTGCTGGTGTGGATAATATTTCTGGTTCCAAAATGTCTGAAAGTATTTTGGTGGGAACCAGTGCCTGTCAGGGATGCGTGATCGCCTGCGGGCGTGTGGTGAATCTTGGCGATGGCCAAAAACGCAAAGGGCCTGAATACGAAACGGTTGCTGGCTTTGGCCCGAATTTATTAATTGATGATCTGAGCGAAGTTGTGCGGCTCGGTGAGCTATGCGATAAATATGGAATGGACTCGATTAGCACTGCCAACACGATCGGGCTCGCGTTTCATTTATTTGAAATGGAAAAGATCACGCTTCAGGATACGGGTGGGTTGGAT
>JAVBXV010000336.1 GCA_030824405.1 Anaerolineales bacterium
CACAAAATCCTCTGCCGCAATGTCCAGATCCTCGCTCCATGAACGACCAATAAAAAAATCTCCAGTGATGACGATCAGGTCAGGAGCCTGCTGCCGCACCAACGCCAAAACCTCTGCCAGTCGCTCGCGGTTCATCCAGCCGCCAATGTGAATATCGCTGATCTGCACGATCCGATACCCGTCAAAAGCGCTGGGCAGGCGTGCCAGAGGAACTGAAACCTGCGTCACGCCCAACCAGACGGGCTCGAGCATAAAACTATAATACCTTGTAGCCGCCGCAGAAAAAATAGTAGCGCCCACATATTTTATGATCCGAAGAAAATCCCTTCTCGATAATTTTGAGGTCATGGATCTTTTCAACAGCTCCCGCACAACTTATCGGTTCCGTCCCATCGCATCTGCCACTTTTCTAGCATCATCATTGTCTTGCTTATTCAACTCATTGATAATGTTTGCATGATCTTCATCGTTTCGGTTCTGGCTGAGTTTATAGCCCGCATCCATGCGTGTTACCTGCATCGAAAAACCGACCGTGCCCTTCATCTCTTTTTCCACAAAATCCTGCGGCAGAGACTCCAGCCGATACGCACTTGCTGCTTCATGTCTTTCGACCAATCGGCTCAACGTGGAATACAACTCCGCGTCTGTCATGATCTGCAGCGTTCCATAGACATGCACCATCATATAATTCCACGTGGGCACGTTGACATGGTTGTACCAGGTCGGCGAAATATACGTGTGCGCGCCCTGAAAGATGAACATGGCCTCCTGTTCACCAAACGACTTCCACTGTGGGTTCGCGCGCGACATGTGACTGTAGATCGTCAATCCGTCATTTTCAGTCTCCACCACTTCCACGGGCAAATGTGTGGCAACTAATCTTTCACCGTCATGCGTGACAAGTGCGGGGAAATTATTTTTTTTCAAAAAATCCAGGATTTCGGAGCGGTCTTCTTCACGATAAAGTTTTGGGGTGTACATTCATCTCTCCTTCATTTTCACAAAGTATAACGCAAGTCGAATTACGCTATAATCCCGTCATCTTATTCCACAGGACAAACATGAAACGCTATATTTTATTTACTGTTTTCATCTCAGGCATGACCACCCTCGCCGCCGAACTCGCTGCAGGCCGATTGATCGGCAATGTTTTCGGCACGAGCAATCTGGTCTGGGCCAGCATCATCGGCCTGATCCTCATCTATCTCACCCTTGGATACTTCCTCGGCGGCAAATGGGCAGATCAAAACCCAACCACCACAGCCATGTACCGCATTCTTGCCTGGGCGGCTTTCACCATCGGCCTTGTACCCTACATCGCCCAACCAGTTCTAAAATATGCGGCCACCGCATTTGAAGCGCTTAGCGTTGGCATCATGGCAGGCTCGTTCATTGTTGTGCTGGTTTTATTCAGCGTGCCGATCACATTGCTGGGCACCATGTCCCCCTTTGCCATCCGCCTGCTTGTAGACGATACCTCCAAGGCGGGTCAGATCTCTGGGCAGATCTATGCCATCTCCACACTCGGTTCGTTCATCGGCACATTCCTGCCCACCCTCATCACCATCCCAACCATTGGCACACGCCTCACCTTTTTGCTTTTTGGAATGGTACTGCTCATCGTCGCATTGATTGGCCTCGCAAAATTTGCCAGTCAGCGTGAAATGCTCAAGTTTATCTGGATGCCCATTCTGCTCGTACTGATTGCCATTGTCTTCAACGGGCAGGCGCTCAAGAACAGCACAGGTCAGGTTTACGAAACCGAATCTGAATACAACTACATTCAGGTGCAGGAATTAAACGGTTTCACCCTGTTACGCCTGAACGACGGGCAGGGCGTCCATTCCATCTACCATCCAGACACCCTGTATTACAACGGTCCGTGGGAACAATTTTTAGTTGGTCCATTCTTTTACGAAAATCGCGATCCAGATGATGTCAAACGTATCGCCATCATCGGCCTCGCCGCAGGCACCGCCGCAAGACAGGCCACCGCAGTCTATGGTGACGATGTCGCCATCGACGGTTTCGAGTTGGATGAAAAGATCGTCGAAGTTGGTCGCAAATATTTCCACATGGATATGCCCAACTTAACCGTCCACATTGGCGATGGCAGACTCAATCTCGAGCGCAGTGAATACAAATATGACATCATCGCCGTCGACGCCTACCGCCCGCCATACATTCCCCCGCACATGACCACACAGGAATTCTTTGAGATCACCGCTTCGCACCTAACCGACGACGGGGTACTCACCATCAACGTTGGCTCAGTCCCCGGCGACCGCCGCCTGATAGACGGGCTTGCCACCACCATCGCAACCATCTATCCATCAGTCCACATCATGGACATCCCCGGCACCTTGAATACCATGATCTTCGCCACAAAACAACCAACAACCCGCGAAAACTTCGCGGCAAATTTAATTACCGTTACACAAAATCCAGATATCGACCCCTTACTCTTCACAACCATGACGTCCACGTATAACAACTTGAAACCTGGCTACGAAACCTACACCGTCTTCACAGACGATCTCGCCCCCATCGAATGGATCGTCAACGACATGGTCCTCAGCTTCGTGTTGGACGGCGGCCTGGAATTCCTACAGTAACCCAATGACATCACGCTACTCCACCATCCTTTCCTATATTGTCTCGCTCCTCGTGCCGCTGGCCCTCATAGGTATCGCGCTTCGTATTTTGCTCTCTCCCTTATATTTCACCGTCGAATACAACATGCCCTACTTCCCAGCAGACGAGTACGGCTTTACCAAGGAAGACCGCCTGCTCTGGGCTCCCTACGCCGTCGAATACCTCGTCAACTCTGCGGACATATCCTATCTTGGCGATCTGAAATTTGAAGATGGTTCCCCGCTCTACGATGAACGCGAACTCAGCCACATGTTGGATGTAAAAAATGTAGTCAGAGGCGCGCTACAAGTTTGGGTTGGCTCGCTCGCTATTTTGGCCCTGCTTGCATTCTTCGCATGGCGCGAAAAGTGGATTCCCGAATACATCAACGCCCTACGACGCGGCGGCTGGTGGATGATCGGCCTTGCAATTTCACTTGGGCTGATTTCCGCGGCAGGCATCCTGCTCAATCCAGATATCTTCTTCCAGTTCTTTGCAGCCTTTCACCACCTTTTCTTCGAGGGCGATTCCTGGCTCTTCTATTATTCAGACACCCTCATCCGTCTCTTTCCCATTCGCTTTTGGCAGGACGCCTTTTTGGCGGCCGCAGTCATCGCTTTGGGCGGCGGTCTTGGGCTGGCTCTTGGGTTAAAACCCAGATCCTAAAGCTCCTTTTAAAGAATATCCACGAGAAAAAACCCG
>JAVBXV010000068.1 GCA_030824405.1 Anaerolineales bacterium
TTTGCGTGAAGGACAGACACTTTCAGGTGTTTATCAGCAGTTGATGAATATGAGGAATATGCAGCAGGAAGAAAATGCCGAAGAGGTAAATAATAAATGATGAATAAGAATTATCTTGTCACCGGGGGAGCGGGTTTTATCGGTTCGAATTATGTTCATCGTCTGCTTACGCGCGGTGAAAAAGTGACCATTTACGATAACTTTTCCCGCGCGGGTGCGCCGCGTAATCTTGAGTGGCTGAAACAGCAATTTGGCGAGAATGCCTTTGAGGTGATCGTTGGGGATGTGCGTGATGCTGATAGGATCGCTGAGACAGCTAAAAGCGCAGACAGGATCGTGCATTTGGCGGGTCAGGTTGCAGTGACCACGTCAGTCATTAATCCGCGTGATGATTTTGAATCGAATGCGTTGGGAACTTTCAATGTGATGGAAGCTGCGCGGCTTTCGGGGCGCGACCCCATTGTGGTGTATGCCTCTACGAATAAAGTATATGGCGGCATGGATGATGTGGAGCTTTTCGAAGAGCCGACCCGCTGGCGTTATAAGGATCTGGTGCATGGTTGCCCCGAAACACAGCCGTTGGATTTTCATTCGCCGTATGGCTGCTCGAAGGGAACGGGCGATCAATATGTGCGTGATTATGCGCGCATGTATGGCTTGCGGACTGTGGTCTTTCGCCAATCCTGTATTTATGGGCCGCGTCAATTTGGGATCGAAGATCAGGGCTGGGTGGCGTGGTTCATTATCGCCGCAGTGATGAATCGGCCGATCACGATCTATGGTGATGGAAAACAAGTGCGCGATATTTTGCACGTGAGTGATCTGATCGCCGCGTATGATTTTGCGATCGATAAGATTGATATCGCCCGTGGACAGGTGTACAACATGGGCGGCGGACCTGATAACGTGATGTCTATTTGGGCGGAGTTTGGTCCGAAGCTTGAGAAATTCATCAACGGCAAAATTGAAGTGGCGCGTGGTGATTGGCGCCCCGGTGACCAGCGTGTGTTCTATGCCGATATCAGCAAGGCGGAAAAAGAACTGGGTTGGAAGCCGCAGATTGGCGTGGAAGAAGGCGTGCAGAAGTTGTTTGAATGGGTGCAGGGAAATAAGAGCCTGTTCTAGTGTGAAAATATTTTTTCATATAAAACTCCGAAGTTCAACGCTTCGGAGTTTTTGTTTCGGTCATGGCGTTATAATTTACGGCTTGTGAATAAAGAACATATCCATTGTGAATGAATTTATTGGAGAGAGTATGCAGGAATATTTTTCAACATTTACTGAGCAGGTGACTGCTTCCTATCCCAATATTCTGACAGCCTTGTTAATATTAATTGTCAGTGTGTATCTTGCCAGGCTGTTGGGTAACCTGCTCAAGCGTGTGCTGTTGAGGCGAAATACAGACGTGGGCGTTACTGATCTTTTATCTGATATTTTGCGTTGGACGATCGTTGTCTTTGGCATCATCACCGCTTTGCAAAGATTTTTCAACGTCACCGCGTTTCTAACAGGCTTGGGCATTATTGGCTTTACGGTTGGTTTTGCACTGCAAAATGTAATGCAGAATTTTGTATCTGGAATTATTCTGCTGGTTCAGCAGCCATTCAAGACTGGTGATGAGATCCACGTCACTGGTTATGAGGGGGTGATCTTGCAGATCAATCTCCGCAGTACCGAAATACGCACCAAAGACGGGCGCATTGTCATCCTGCCCAATGCGGACGTGATCTCACGTCCCATTGTGAATTACACGCGTGCGAACCGCCGCCGTGTAGACCTGCCTTTATGGTTCTCGGGCCACGACAACCTGGAGCAGGTGTGTACATTGGTTCGTGCTGAGTTTAAGGAAATTCCCGGGTATGTTCAGGCCCCCACGCCGG
Organism: Anaerolineales bacterium; assembly: GCA_030824405.1. Classification (GTDB taxonomy): domain Bacteria; phylum Chloroflexota; class Anaerolineae; order Anaerolineales; family Villigracilaceae; genus Villigracilis. Next base: position 1,881 of record JAVBXV010000068.1, read on the forward strand.
ATGTGTTCTTTAGAAAATTCGATGAAACATCGGTTGAATTGCTGGCTGCGTTTTGGGTGGACACCTCCGTCATCTCCACGGCGGATGCGCAGGCTGTGTTGTTATCCAAAATAAAAACAACGTTCAAGAAAAATCGGATTAAGATCCAATAAGACAAAACTTGACCTTGAGATATAAATTTATCTCTGCGTTATAATCTTATCCGCTTTATGAAAATATTAACTGTTCTTACCTACTATCGCCCGCATACCTCGGGCCTCACTATTTACGCAGAACGCCTCGCGCGTGCTTTTGCCAAACGCGGACATGAAGTCACCGTGATGACCACTCAATATGATCCGTCGCTGCCTCTTGAAGAAATCATGGATGGCGTTCGCGTCATTCGCGTGCCCGTTGCCATGCGCATCAGCAAAGGGGTGATCGCGCCCACTTTCGGCCTTGTGGCAACAAAGCTGGTTCGTGAAAACGATGTGGTTCAAATGCACCTGCCGCAATTTGACGCGCCCGGCGTTGCACTTCGCGGCCGTCTCTTTGGCAAGCCCGCCATCCTCACCTATCATTGTGATCTACTTCTTCCGCCCGGCAGATTTAACCGCCTTGTAAATTTGGTCGTTAATTTTCAAAACAACATGGCGGGACTTCTCGCGAATCACATCGTCACCTACACACAGGATTACGCGGATAACTCTTCCTACCTCTCGCGTTACGCTTCAAAACTGACCCCGATCCTGCCTCCCGTCGAATTGCCTGTTCCCACGCTGGAAGATATCGAGCAGTTCGGCGCGGTCAATCGCGTGGCAGAGCGTAAACCTGTCATCGGCATGGCCGCGCGTTTCGCCTCCGAAAAAGGAGTCGAAGTGCTCCTAGATGCGCTTCCGCTCATTCTTGAAAAATACCCGAAAGCACAGGTGCTTTTCGCAGGGCAGTATCGCAAGGTAATGGGCGAGTATGAATATTATGATCGTCTCATGCCGCGCATTCTTGATTATCAAGCCAAAGGACATTGGCGCTTTTTGGGAAATCTGGACCCCGCCGAAATGGCGGCATTCTATCCCAACCTCGATGTGTTGACGGTTCCTTCCCTTAATTCCACCGAGGCGTTTGGCCTTGTTCAGATCGAAGCCATGTTGAACGGCGTGCCATGTGTGCCTTCGGCTTTGCCGGGCGTGCGTCAACCCGTCACCATGCATGGCATGGGTGAAGTTTCTGAGATCGGGAATTCCGCCAGCCTTGCCAGTGCCATTTTGAAAGTGTTGGACAACCCCGAAAAATATCGCGGCGATATCGAAGCGATCAAGAAAGCCTACGAACCCGATTCGATCGCGCAGGAATATGAAAAATTATTTGCAAAACTTCAGAGGAAACAGTGAGCAATAGTCAACCAAAAGATTTTCTCTTTATGCAATTGCGTGACCTGCCCTATTTCCGTGCATTTTTGCGTGCGATCGA
>JAVBXV010000185.1 GCA_030824405.1 Anaerolineales bacterium
TTCGTCGCTGGGGTTCCTGTGCCAGGTGTGGAGGAGAGTATCGTGGCCGTGGTGGGAACGCTGGAGGGGCGAATCGTTTTTGTAGTTGTTGGGATCAGGCTTGGGGTTAAGGAAGGAAGCGCTGTCGGTTGTGCGGTGGATGTGGCGGCGGGGAGCACTTCCGCTTGAACGGCGGGCGGCGGGCGCATATATCCAACGAGAATGGCGCCGTAGATCAGGAACATGACCCCGCTGAAGATGAGTCCGCCTTTGGATGGGCGAAGTTTCAAAACAAAGAAGGTGATCAGACCAAGCACACTTGCCAATGCAAGATGGACGAGGAAGACGAGCAGGCCTTGCATCCAGACATTTTGCAGGCCAGAGCCGATCCCAAAGCCCGCGGCGTTGACAGGTAAATAAAATGCGTATGCGATGATGACGCTGGGCAAGTAGGGTTTATCTTCTGAACGCAGGAAGGATGCGACCAGGGTGATCGCGCCAATGGCAAGCACAAAAAGTTCGGCGGGCCATAAACGCGCGTGGATGAAAACGTTGGTGAGCGTCATCGGCATGAAGAGCCGCGCGCCAAAGCCTGTGAGGGCGCCGCCAATAAAAACAAGGATGACGCTGATCAGCAGGGCCATCATGGTTTCAAAGAAGAAGCGTGGTGAACCTGTTAAGATCGCGAGCAGGGAACCGACCCAGGGGGTCATGAGCGGAGTTAATAAAATGCCAAGCAGAAGCACGGCTTGCGAATCCAGTAAAAAGCCAAGACCCATGATCGCGCCGCAGAGCAATGAAAAAACAAAGAGTTCAAAAGATGGATAGGCGCGCCTTGCAAGAGAGGCAATAAATTCGGCCTGACCTTCAGGGTCTGTGGGAATCATTTGCCTGCGTGTGACACGTCTGCGGCGCACACGTTGTGCGGAAGATGCATCCTCGCTGTGGGGCGGCGGATTTGTTGGAATGATCGGTTCGTTAGATAGAGACATGTGATTTCGAGTATTTTATCATGGCGAGGGTCTGTGATGCTTGCAATACGGGCACAGCCGTCAACATTTATTTATTTTCTTACTGCCGCAAAGCCAAGGCCGTTCGGCCCGAGATGTGTGCCGATGACCGCGGTGACGTTGACGAATAAAATATCGCGCGGGATGGATTTTCGCTCGCGGTTCATCAGCTCATTTAGTAATTGTTTTGCGCGCGGTTCGGCGTTGGTGTGTAAAATGGCAAGCCGTTCCATTTCTCCCAGCGCGAGCAGAAAATTCAAAATGCGTTCATCAGCCTGTTTGGTTGTGCGCACTGCACCGATCGGTTTGACTTCGCCATCTTTTAATTCGATCATCGGCTTGATGGAAAGCACCCCGCCGAGCGCGGCCACTGCGCTGGGGACTCGTCCACTGCGTTTGAGATATTCCATGGTGTCTAATGCGGCGGAAACTTGTAGTCTCTTTCTTGTGGATGCGATCGCTTCCAACGCGGACCGTAAGCCTGCTTCTGCTTCTTCGGCAGCGGCCAACACTTGGAATCCCAGTCCCAATGAGAGCGAACCGCTGTCGATGCAGGTGACTTTGTCTGGGAATTCTTTTGCGGCCTGCTGTGCCACGTTGATGATCGTGGTCAACTGTACGGCGGCATGAATGGAGAGGACATGGTCACAGCCTTGCGAGAGAAGGGTCTCATACGGCGTGGCGAAATCTCCAATGGATGGGGCGGCAGTTGTCGGCGGGGTTTGAAGCGTGGGCAGGCGGTTATAAAATTCTTCGCGTGAAATTCCAGTCCCGTCTGCGTATTCTTTCCCGTCCAAAACCAGAATGGTGGGTACAACCTGGAGCTCATGTTGTTCGATGAGGTAGGCGGGGATATCTGCTGTTGAGTCTGTGACGATTCCGATTTTCATAGCGGGAAGTTTAACATAATCTTTCGGCTGTTCGGATGCACGGATACTTGCTATTTGACATACTGTATTTCGCACAGTATAATGCGATAAAGGTTGAGATATGGCAAACACTGAATCGCTCGAAAATGTTGTCCTTGAATTACGGCGCGGGGTGATCGTACTCGCGGCGCTCAGTCAATTGGGAACCGAACAATACGGCTACTCTCTGCTGAAGCAACTCTCTGATCAAGGCCTGGATGTGGATCAGGGCACGTTGTATCCGCTTCTTCGCAGGTTGGAGGCGCAGGGGCTGTTGGAGTCGGTTTGGAAATTGGAAGAAGCGCGGCCGCGCCGCTATTACGTCATCAGTGCGGAGGGGAAAAAACTCCTGCCGAAACTGAAAAAAGAATGGGCTGGCATTGTTTCTGTGATGAACAAGATGCTGGCATAACAAAGAAGGAGAAAGAATGAACTTAATCGAACGCTATGTAGCTGAAGTTGGCAGGAACCTGCCGCTCTTGAAAGGGCGGGAAGATATCGAAAAAGAATTGCGCTCCACGTTGGAAGATATGCTTGAAGACCGCGCAGAGCAGGCTGGGCATCCGCGTGATGAAGCCATGGAAATTGAATTGTTGAAGGAGTATGGTTCGCCGCAAAAGGTGGCCGCGACTTATAATCTGCAACCCTACCTGATCGGTCCGCGTCTGTTCCCGTTCTTCCTGATGGTGTTGAAGATCGTCATCTCTGTGGTTGTTGTGGTGCTGTTGGTCTTGACGGGAGTTCGCGCCGTAACAGACTCGCCCTTTATGGGCACGGAATTCGTGAACATCATTTGGGAAGGGCTGGGCGGTGTTGTCTCCGCTGCAATTGCGGCGTTCGGTAACATTGTGCTGATCTTTGCCATTCTCGAACGCGTATTGCCTGATGAGCAAATTGACGGTTTGAAAACGGATGAAGATTGGGACCCTGCCTCACTTGCGATAGAGCCCGACCCAGACTCTGTGAAGCGTGGTGAGTTGATCACAGAAATCATCTTTACCTTTATTGGGTTGGCCATCTTGAATTTGTACTCTGAAATTCTGGGTATGTCTTATTTTGGTGAGGATACGATGGTCTTTATCCCCATGTTCTCGGATGCATTCTTCAAGTTCCTGCCGTGGATCAATACGATCTTTCTTGCTGAGATCGTGCTTGATATTTACCTGCTCCGCAACGCCTTGTGGACTCCTGTCACTCGCGTGGCGAAGATGTTGATCGAAGCGGCCAGCATTGTATTGGCCGTTATCATTCTGCGCACACCAGGGATTGTCGGCTTTACGATTGAGTCTTTCAAGAACTTCCCTGAAAGCTCGGTCAACGCCGAGATGCTGATGAAACTCTTCAATTTTTCCTTTGCAATCGCAATGCTTGTTGTTGCTGTTGTGGCAGGCTTTGAACTGGTGAAAGCAGCCTATGGGTTGTTTAGAATG
>JAVBXV010000197.1 GCA_030824405.1 Anaerolineales bacterium
GTGTTGGTTTCGATCGCATCAGGGTTGGGGCGTTTGTTTTCTGCCCGAGGCCGCGCGTCTTCACTTAAATCCACAACGTATGCCAGCGGCGAAGAAAGTGACCCCGTCCCAGCCGCGCCTGGGTACAGACAATTTTTTGTTGTGGCGTTATTTTTTGCGATTCTGCATCTGGGTGTGTTGATGGTAGGCAGCAGCGATCTCTCGCCCGTTGTGGGCGTTTATTTACTTGGTTTGATAATGGTATTGATTGCCCTGATCCTTGGGTAGAAATGGATGTACTTCCATGCTTGTAAAAACAAATTCGCCCTTACAAAACACAGTGGATCAGATCCGTACTTGGGCGCGGCTGAATTCCATTTGGGCTGTGCATTTCAACAGTGGCTCCTGCAATGGTTGCGATATTGAAATACTGGCCTTGTTCACACCGCTTTACGATGTTGAGCGTCTGGGCATCAAACTTCAAGGAAGTCCGCGTCATGCGGATGTGCTGGTCGTCACTGGCCCCGTCACACGCCAGGCGCGCGAACGTTTGCTCCGCATCTACGAGCAAATGCCAGATCCAAAATTTGTCATCTCGGTGGGCTCGTGTAGTATTTCAGGCGGCGTGTTTGAAGGCTGTTACAACGTGGTTGGCGCTGTCGATGAAGTCATCCCTGTGGATGTTTATATTCCAGGCTGCCCGCCCCGCCCAGAAGCCGTGATCGATGGCGTTGTTCAATTGCTCACTCATTTAAAAACAGAGGCCACCAAATGAATGCTGACACAGCTTTACATCAAGCCATGCAGCTTCTTGAACCCTGGACGAAAGATGTTTCTCGCCCTGAATCGAATCGTGTGGATTTGATTGTCTCCGCCGACAACCTGCGCATGGCTTGCTTTGCTTTGCACTCTGCTCATTGGGGATACCTGTCAGCGCTTACTGGTCTGGACCTTGGGCCTGATTCTGGCCAAATGGAAGCGCTCTACCACTTTTGCAATGGTCCCGCCATCATCACCCTGCGAGTCCGTCAGCCTCGAGGAAGTGATGCCGCAGTCCCGAGCATCGCGGATATTATTCCGCCTGCAGCTTTCTTTGAACGTGAATTGCATGAGATGCTCGGCTTCAACGTCGTTGGCCTCGATCAAAGTAGGCGGCTGTTCCTCTCAGACGATTGGCCTGAAGGGGTTCACCCTCTGCGCACAGATTTTTCCATTGAGCAGGCTGCGGCTGTTGCAGATCGCCCTGTTCAAAACATACCTGAGCAGGGCATGCTTGGTAAAAATACTTTTGTCGTTCCCATTGGGCCACAACATCCTGCACTGAAGGAACCAGGTCATTTTGAATTCACAGTAGATGGGGAAGTCGTTACCGCTGCACGTATGCGGCTTGGGTACGCTCACCGTGGAATTGAGAAAGCCGCCGAAAGCCGCAACTGGACGCAGAATTTATATCTGTTCGAGCGCGTTTGCGGCATCTGTTCACACACACACGCGATGGCTTATAGCATGGGGGTTGAAAAACTTGCGCAAGTGGAAGCTCCTCCACGCGCGCAGGCCATTCGTGAATTGATCGCAGGTTTGGAAAGGATCCATAGTCACTTACTTTGGCTGGGGGTTACTGCCCACGAAGCTGGCTTTGACACGTTGTTCATGTATTCATGGCGTGATCGTGAAACGGTGATGGCTTTGCTTGAGCAGATCACAGGTAACAGGGTTAATTATTCCGCCAATGTTCTTGGAGGCGTGAAGTGTGAAATTGGCGTTGAACAGATCCACTCCATCAAGGAAGGGTTGGATTATCTACAGACGCGCATTCAACATTATTTGCAAGTGGTCACTACTGATTCGATGTTCCTGAAACGCACGCGCGGTGTTGGCGCGATCACTCTGTCAGAGGCGGAAAAATTTGGTTTGCTCGGACCCACTGCCCGCGCGTCCGGACTGATGCGTGATGTCCGCGTGGATGCTCCTTATGGCGCCTATTTCCTTTTCCCTGTTCAAATGATCGTGGAAACAAATGGCGACCTTGAGGCCCGTTGTGAGGTTCGTTTGAAGGAGCTTCTGGTTAGCTGTCTGGTGCTTGAAACTATTGTTGATAATTTACCCGAAGGCCCACTGACCATGCGCATGCCCCGAAAAATTCCCGCGGGCGAAGTCATCACGCGGGTGGAAGCTCCACGCGGTGAATTATTTTATTACATCAAAAGTAATGGCGCTGAAATCCCTGCACGTGTGCATATTCGCACGCCCAGCCTGTGCAATTGGACATCTGTTTTGGAGAAGGCAGTTGGGCGGCAGCTGGCAGATATGCCCATGTTGATCGCAGGCATGGACCCATGTTTCTCCTGCAATGATCGCCACGTGACCATTGCTCGCTCCTCAAATTCAGAGACCTGGTCCTGGCAGCAATTGCGGGATTATGGAATTGAGTACTATAAATAATGACAACATTTGTATCTCTACTTAAAGTTCTGTTCTTTCCAGCTGGGCTTACGTTGATCTTCATTGGTCTGTTCTATGAATGGATCGATCGTAAACTGATTGCCCGTCTTCAAAACCGCATGGGCCCGCGCTGGTTTCAACCCTTTGCAGATATTGTTAAACTTTTTGCAAAAGAAGAAATTACACCCAACAAGATCAACCTCTGGTTATTTTTTGGGCTTCCCATCGTTGCACTTTCAGGCTCGTTAACTTCCGCGTTGTATGTTCCATTGTTGGGGCTTGCGCCTATTTATAGTTTCCCTGGCGATTTGATCGTAACCTTGTACATGCTAAGTTTATTAACTCTGTGCATGGGGCTGGCAGGTTGGAACGCTGGCGGCAGGTTCTCTCTGGTGGGTGCCACGCGAACTTTAACGCAATTGTTTGCCTACGAAGCGCCATTTCTGTTGGCGTTGCTGGGGCCAGCTTTGGCGGCGGGCAGTTGGCAGATCGATGTCATCAATCAATATGCGCTTGGCCGTTGGATGATCCTGACACAGCCCATTGGTTTTATGGTTGCCCTGATTGGGTTGATGGGAAAACTTGAATTGCCACCGTTCGATGCTCCAGAGGCAGAAACTGAAATTGTGGCAGGCGCGCTGACCGAATACAGCGGACGCGGTTTGGCAATTTTCAAAATAGGCAAATCTGTTGAATTGGTTGTCGGGCTGACGCTGGTCTCAGTGTTTTATCTCGGCGGACTGAACGGCGTTATACCTTTTTTGTTGAAGACGTTGTCTCTGCTGTTGACCATGGCCGTGCTTCAATCTGTGTTGACGCGTTTACGCATCGACCAAACTGTGGGCCTGTGGTGGCGCTACGGAACCA
>JAVBXV010000295.1 GCA_030824405.1 Anaerolineales bacterium
ACGAGTTTCCCCGTCCATTGAAGTGGTGGTCACGTTCTCTGAAATGACCGCACACTTGCGGCGGCTTGGCTTGTTGAATGATTTTGTTCTGACAGTATCCTCCGCGCAAAACCTGGACCAGATTGCACGGCGTGTTTTTGGTTTGTTATCGCGCGCGTTTAATACAGAATTGATCGCGCTCTTCCTGCGCTCCAGTGATGGACGGGTCTTGCGTGATTATCGATTGCTTGAAGGAAAGATGAATGTCATCAGCCTCACGCTGGCGGGGCATCCCCTGCAGTCATTTCTAAAAGAAGGCCGCGTACGGCGCATCCCTGATGTGCGCACAGAAAATTTTGCGCCAATCAATCCAGTTGCCCGTTCTGTGTTGATCGTTCCTCTTCGTTATCGTGGTTCTGCGATCGGCGTGTTGATCCTTGAAAGCCCCAAGGCTGAAGCGTTCAGTCAATATGATGAGCACCTTATGGTAGTGATCGCCAGCCATCTTGCAGGGTTGATCGAATACTCACGTCTGCGTGAAGAAGCGGAAGGCCGTGCGCGCAGCCTGAGTCTGATTCATGAAGTGGTGCAACAGATCATCGGCTCCACAAATAAAAAAGAAGTAGCCCAGATCACAGCCGACCTGCTGGCCCAGTATTTCAAATATGAACTGGCTACCGTCTTATTGATCGATGACGAACAGAAATATTCCATTCAAGGGATCGGCGGCACGTATGCAGATGCCGTCAAGCGCGCATTGGGCACGCAGGACTTTGTCTCACAAGATGGGATCACAGGCCGCGTGGCACAAACGGGCGAAAGTATGCTGGTCAATGATACGAGTCAGGAAAAAATTTATAAATCACTCAAGGGCTGGGACGCTGGTTCTGAGATATGCGTTGCATTAAAAGAAGGTGAAACCATCCTCGGTATTATTGATGTAGAAAGCCGCAGTCATAATGCCTTTACGCACAACGATCTCATCGCCATGGAATCGCTTGCGGGTATTTTGGCGTCTGTGGTTTCGAGTGCCAATCAATACCAAAGATTGCAGGAAACCGTTCTTCAATTACGCGCCACTGAAGTGGAATTGAATGCCCGCATGGAAGCCCAGCGTTCGGCGGAAAACCGCCTTGTGCAGGCCGCCAAGCTCGCCGCAGTGGGTGAGATGGCCGCAGGTATTGCGCACGAATTGAATAATCCGCTCACAACAGTGACAGGTTTTTCAGAACTTGTTCTTGAAGAAATGCCGCTCGAGTCCGCGCATCGCGAAGAATTGGAAATGGTTCTGCGTGAAGCCCGCCGCGCCAGTGACGTGGTCCGCCGCCTGCTTGATTTTTCGCGTCAGGGAGAACGCATCCGCACCAACGCAGACCTGAATGAAGTTGTCACAGATGTGCTCGCGCTTACACGCCACATGATCCTGACCAAGGAAGTTCAATTGCACGTGTTACTTAACGATGGCCTGCCCTGGGCGTCCATCGATAGAAATCAAATGAAACAGGTTTTGCTCAACTTGATCCACAATGCTTTGCAAGCCATGCCCAGCGGAGGCGAATTAACAGTGATTACATCCACAGCAAAACGGGATGAGCGCGATTGGGTCACCATGTCTGTGCGGGATAACGGCACGGGCATTTCCCCCGAAGACAAGGAAAGAATCTTCGAGCCGTTCTTTACCACAAAAAGCGACCGTGGTGGCACGGGGCTTGGCCTCTCGGTCACTTATGGCATCATCACTGACCATGGCGGTACAATTGACGTCTCCAGCGAGCCAGGCAACGGCTCCACATTCACAGTATACATACCGATCTAATTATGGATTCTCCCTTCGTATTTGTTGTTGACGACGAACCTGGCATTGCGCTCTTGTGTGAGCGTTTGCTCAAACGCGCTGGCTATCAGGTAAAAACAGAAACCGATCCCCGCAAGGCCATTCAATATTTTGAAGAACACCCGATCGATCTTTTGCTTGTCGATATTCGCATGCCCGGTGTGGATGGCTTTGAAGTGATCCATCAAATTAAACATCATCAACCAGATGCCGCTGTTCTCATCATGACGGGGCATGGCACTGTTGAAACCGCAATTCGCGCCCTGCGTCAGGGTGTGGATGGACTTTTGTTAAAACCATTTGGTCAGGGCAGTGACTTGATCGATGCGGTCAAGCAGGCATTTTTAGACAGCCAGCAAAAACAAGACGCTGCCCGCACGCGAACCCTGCGCCCCCTTTTCTCCGTCACCGAATCGCTTTTATCAGAAACACGCCGCGAGCCTTTGCTCGATCTGATCATCAATGCCATCTGTGAACATCTGAATTGCAATCACACGGCCTGCTATCAAAAATCCACAGATACAAAAACATTCAACCTGCTCGCCTCCAAAGGCAAATTTCCACAGCCTTCATCAGACTGGATTTCCCTCGTCGACACATCCTCTGCGCCTTTGCTGATCAATGCCAATGGGCCCGGTGACACATCCCTGAAAGCGCCTCTTCTCGACCTCGAACTTGGTTCGGTTATTCTCGTACCGATCCTTCGCCCAAACATGAACATGGTCCTCTACGCGGCACGCGATGTAAATGTCCCAGCCTTCCGTGAATCAGATTTGGAGATGTTCCAGATCTTGGCAAGGCAGGCTGCGGTTGCGCTTGAAAATTCACGTTTGTATGCTGAACAATTGGACTATGTCCGTAAAGTGGAAGAATCGCAAAAGGCATTACTTCAAGCTGAAAAGATGGCTGCCGCTGGGCGCTTAAGCGCATCCATTGCACATGAAGTTAATAATCCATTGCAAGCTGTACAGAACTGCCTGCACCTTGCAGGGCGCGATGACCTTCCTGAAGAAAAGCGCAAGGAATACTTTAATCTTGCACGAACCGAGCTTGAACGTTTAATGTTAACCACCCGCCGTATGTTGGATTTTTATCGTCCTGGCGCGACTGTTCTTGAAAAAGTTGATATCAAAGAAGTTCTTCAATATGTTCTCAACTTGATGAGCAAGCAGCTTGCCGAGTCACATGTAAAAATAAAACTGGAGTTTGCTGGAGAGATTCCCGTCATCATGGCGGTAGGCAGTCAGATGCAGCAGGTATTTATCAACCTGTCTCTCAACGCAGCAGACGCAATGTCAGATGGGAATGGCGGTATATTGCAGATCACCGCCCGCCCGCTTGGAGATGGTGTTGAAATTATTTTTCAAGATAGCGGCCCTGGCATTCCTGAAGAAAAACAATCCAATATATTTGAACCGTTTTTCAGTACCAAAGACGGAGGTACTGGCCTGGGACTTACTGTGAGTTACAATATAGTCACTGCACATGGCGGCACGCTTGAATATATCTCTGAGCGTGGACCAGGCGCATGTTTCCGCATATTTCTACCTGCAGGAGGAGAACAATGATGAAATTCAACATTCTGGTAGTGGACGATGAACCTGTAGCACGACAATCTCTGACTGATATTCTTAAATTAGAAGGGCATCTTGTAAACTCTGCCCCCAATGGACAGGCGGCTGTTGAGCATGTCCGCACACACCCAGTAGATCTAATGATCGTAGACTTACGCATGCCCGGCATGGATGGGTTGGAAGTTGTGCAAGTGGTCAATCAGGTGTCACCTGAAACCGAGGTTATCTTGCTGACTGCCTATGGCTCCACTGAAACAGCAATTCAAGCATTGCGTTTACGCATCCACGATTATTTACTAAAACCCGCTTCGCCTGCACAGATCATTGCGAGTGTGAAAAAAGGTCTGGCACGCCGCACAACCCGCGCAAAAGCCACCACGCCCATTCCAGATGTGGATGAAACGATAGCTGTGTTCAACCTCAAAGACGGCACAAGTGTGGATCTGTCCCGCAGGCAGATCAAACACAAGAGCAAGGTGGAACATCTCACACCTGCCGAAGGACGCTTGTTGCGAATCTTGATGGAGAATGAAGGAAAAGTCTTTTCGCACCGCGAATTGGTTCTGCTGGTTCAAGGATATGACACGTCCCAGCGCGAAGCGCCTGAGATCCTGCGGCCTCTAGTAAGCAGGTTGAGACATAAGCTGGATCAATTCCCGTCACTTTCAGAACGAGTAGTCAGTGTACGAGGTACAGGATACCTGTACGAAGGCGATAAATAATTAAATAAAAAATACCGCTTCTTATAAGAAGCGGTATTTTTTATTATTGCTGTCAATTATTCGTAGGGACCAAAAATATCTTTTGGCAATCCTGGCGCACGGATCCACGAGAGCCAGCCCGTTTTTCCGCTATGTGTCGGCGGGGATGGATTTTCGAACATCACCAGAATCAGGCTGAGGCCGAGTCCGAGCGCTCCTATCCATTGGAGGATGCTCAGGCTTTCGCCAAGCAGAATATTACTAAAGAGGACCGCGATCAGTAATTCGGCGAGTCCCAGCAATGCGGTTTGCATTCCACCGATCTTTTTTACGCCGAGAAAAAGTGCCAGGCGTGAAGAGACTGTTACGAATGTGAGGCCAAGCACGGGCATCCAGGGAGGGTTTGCCTGCGGCCATGTGCGATCAAATATAAAATATGCAGGGACGACTATGGCGCTCATGGCAAGCAGGGTGTACAGGGCAACAGTGGGAGCGGGAACTTCATATAAAACGCGTTGATTAATTGGCAGGTGCATGGCGTATAAAATTGCCGCGCCAAGCATCATTAGTACACCAATGGGGTCTGTGGATTGGTTTCGAATACTGGTTAGAAGGAGCACTGCAACAGTTGCGAGCCCAACGCGAAATAATGTGAGGCGGCTTGGAGGTTGGTGGTCAAGGATAAGCCAGAGTGCCACGAAAAAAGGATAGAGCGAATAGAGTAACTGGCCTACGCTTGCGTCAAGTCTTTGTAGTGCAAGGTAATAAAGCAATGAACCCAGTCCATTAATGGCGCCCGCGAGAAAACAACCAACAAGGCCCACTGGAAATATGTAAAGATATTGACGATAAAAAAGTGCAATGACCAGCAGCAGAATTCCAGCGGCGAAACTGGTGCGCAAGGCTACTACAGCAAACGGGGAAAAACCCTGATTGATCGCGAGTTTACCAAAGACTGGCGCCAGCCCTAGAAATACCGCAGAACTAAACGCGGCGAGTATGCCAGCCGTATGCTTTTTTTGCAAAGATACCAGCCTTTATATGTGAGCGTACCGTTGAAGAGCGTTAGTCACTTTATTACTTTATTAATGCTTTCACTTCTTCAAGGAATTCATCGTTAAGGAAATCCCCTTTTTGCATAAGTGCCTGAATTTGATCCCCAAGCCTGTTCTTTTCGTCAGGGGTTAATTCCTTGGCGGTGGCCACGATCACAGGAATGGCCGCAGTTTCAGGGTTCGCACGCAGCGCTTCGATAACGGTAAACCCGTCAATTTCGGGCATCATCAAGTCAAGAATAACGAGATCGGGAAGTTCTCGCTGGATCATTTCCAGACCTTCGCGTCCATTGGCTGCTTCGAGAATGGTAAAGTTTCCTTGTGATTGTAGAATTCGTCGAATCAGTCTGCGTGCTTCCAGTGTATCTTCTACGATGGCGATCTTGGGGAAACGTTCCGGGGCAACCTGGGTAAGCGCGGAGAGCAAGCCTTCGCGTGGAGTTTCTTCCTTGGATGGGAATTTCACATCCCGTGACCAGTTGTCTCCGAGAATGCTTGGTTCGGCGGGCATGGTGTGCCCGGTGCAGTTTACTACTACAGTGTCTGATGGTTTGATCACACCGGCACGAATTAATTTGAATAAGCCTGCAAAGGCCACCCCTGCGGCTGGCTCTGCGGAAATGCCTTCCATTTTTGCCAATACATGCATGGCGCGGAAGGCCTCTTCGTCACTGACACTTTCAAAGGTGCCATTTGTATCCATGACGTGCTTGCGTAAAAATTCATAGGCACGGCCAGGGTCGCCAGTGGCTAGGGTTTCGATGCGCGTTTTTGGAGAGGACACCACTTCGGCTTTTTCAAGCCCTTTCTTGAAACTGGTCACCATTGGGGCGCAGCCTTCTGCCTGAATGGGAGCAAACGCGGGGATGCTTTTTACCAATCCCATTTGCCGCATTTCCTTGAAACCTTTATAGACGCCGATCGGTCCCATCCCGCCGCTAATTGCCTGCACATACCAATCAGGAGTCTTCCACGGAACATCTTCTCCGGGTCCCTGAACATAGGTTAGCTGCTCGGCAATTTCGAATGCTATCGTTTTCATGGCTTCAATGGACGTGATGGTGCGCGCACCCATGTCTTGATACAGGTTGCGTTGACGCGCAAACTCAGATGCGACCTGTTTGCATTGATCGTATGAGCCTGTGATCTTGATAACCTGACTTCCGTATAATGCAATTTCGCGCATCTTCACGGCGGGCACAAGACTGGTGACAAATGCCCAAAGCTTCATCCCTGCGCGAGAGGCATATGCAGAATAGGAAATAGCCACGTTGCCAGTGGATGCCGCCACCATTTCTGTGATTCCCGCTTCTTTCAGCGCTGCGATGGTGATCGATGCCTGACGATCTTTGAAAGAAGAAGTTGGCCCCTGACGTTCATCTTTAATGAAAATATTGGGGCATCCAAGCATCATCCCCAGATTGACTGCGCGAATAAGAGGAGTTCCGCCTTCGCCCAGTGACAGGCTCGGGTTTGGCTTTCGTACTGGTAACAACTCACGATACCGCCATAGGTCAAAAGGACGGCCTATGAGGTTTTTTATAAAGATCTTTGCAACAAGCTCATAATCATATTCGGCCTCACGCCATTGACTGCCGCATTTTGGGCAGCTCGTGGCTGTAGGATGATAGGGGGCGTTATGACCGCAATCAAGGCACTTAAGAATAAATGACACGTAGGTAAAACTCCTATTTATGTTTCGCCTGATGAACGCGATCCAGTGATCGCTGAATGGAGGTAAGCAATTCCTTTTCGGTAAAAGATGCTTTTGAGATCATTTGTTGTCCAAATTGGTTGAGTCGTTCTTTTTGTTCCGGGGTTGGGTCCATGCCGCTGACTACGATCACTGGAATGTCCCGCATGATCGGGTCAGCGCGCATGTTTTCGAGTATTTTAATACCATCCATGTCTGGCATGAACAGATCCAGGATCACGGCGTGAGGCGGGTTTCCTGATGAAACAATTTTCCAGCCGTTTACGCCGCCTTCCGCGAGAACAGGTTTGTATCTGCCGTCATCGATCAGTATTTTCTCGATCAACCGAAGATCATTTGGGTCGTCATCGATCACCAATACTTCATGAATAGTGCCGTCAGAATTCAGTTTGTCGAGTGCGTTGACCATATCTTCTTCAAGAATGGGTTTGGTTAAATAATCTGCAGCGCCGAGATTGAATCCCTTTGCATGGTCTTCAATAATACTGCAAATTATTACTGGAATGTTCCGTGTTTCAGGGTCCGCTTTGAGGTTATCCAATACCTGCCAGCCGTCAATACCAGGCATCATAATGTCCAAAGTCACTGCAAATGGTTTTACCTGTTTTACCCGCTCCACTGCGCGTGCGGGATCTGTCAGCGAAACAACCTGATACCCCTGTGGCTGCAGGTATCTTTCATACAATCCGATTACCTGAGGATCATCGTCAATGGTGAGAATCACTTTTTGGCTGGATGGTGACTGGTGTTCGATCTCTTTTGGCTGATGGAAAAGTGGAAGGGTGAAGAAGAATGTACTTCCATGCCCTACTTCGCTTTCAACCCAGATGCGGCCGCCATGCATGCTGACCAGATGTTCGCAGATGGAGAGCCCCAGACCTGTTCCACCTGTTTTACGTGTGGGCGAATCGTCCACTTGAGAGAATGCCTGGAATAGTTTCGCCTGATCTTGAAGCGAGATGCCTGTGCCCGAATCGGTTACACCCACGAGAAGTTCCATGTGCCCTGTGGGGCCCAGTTTTGTGCTCACTTCCACGATGATGTCGCCTTCATCTGTAAACTTGGATGCATTAGACAGCAGATTGATCATTACTTGTCGAACTCGGATCGCATCCGCGCGGACAGTTGGAAGATTTGGCTCAATGATCCGCTTTAAGTTGATTGGCTTGTCTTTGATCAAACCAGCCATTGTGGCAATGACACTGTTGGTCACGTCTGACATGTTAACTTCGTCAAACGCAAGTTCCATCTTGTTGGCTTCGATCTTGGCAAGATCGAGAATGTCGTTGATCAGGCTAAGCAAGTGCTGGCCAGAGTTATAAATGGCGCTAAGATCCTGCTGCTGCAATTCAGTAACTGGACCGTCGATACCTTTGAGGATCACGCGCGAAAAACCGATGATGGAGTTTAGCGGCGTGCGCAATTCATGACTCATGTTGGCAAGGAATTGACTTTTCACACGATCCGCTTCGCGCATCTCCTTTACAGCTTCCTGCGAAAGCTCGTAGGAACGCGCGTTGTCAATGGCGATAGCCACCTGGTCTGCAAGGGTTTGCAGAATGGCGATCTCATCTTCTGTAAAAGCATTGACAAACTTTGATTGAATGTCCACAGCGCCAATGACGCGATTTCCAATTCGAAGCGGAATTGCAGCCTCGGCCTGTGTTTCAGGGAGCAGCTTGTTCAATTTGTGAAGCGGGTTACTGGCTACGTCATTTACAACAACAGGCACGCCCTCTGCTGTTACTTTGCCTACAATCGAGTTGGCGTCGATGGGCAGGGAGTGCTGATTCTTTTTCATCTCTTCACCGGCGTCTCCGGTGGCTTCACGCAGCGAGGCAACAAAACCAGTTTCTTCAACAATAAAAATGGCGGCGTGATAAAAGCCGAAGCGTTCACTGATCAATCTTACTGTTCGCGTGAAGATCGAGTTCAGGTCAAGTGTGGATGTGATCAGTTTGCTGATCTCTGCAGAAACAGCAAGATACTCGTTGCGCCTTTGGATTGTCTCTTCAGACTTCTTGCGCTCGGTAATATCTCTTGCCACCCAGAACACGTTTTCATCGTCCAGCTTGGTTAGGTTGGCTAGAAACCAATAGACATCATTACCAACAGGCAGTTCGTATTCAAGTTGTACGGTCTCACTATTTTTAAGAGTCTCCTGAATCGCCGAGACAAAACGGTCTGCGGTTTCAAGAGGAAGAACATCGTGCATTAATTGGCCAAGCAACTGATCTGGCGGCCTGACAAGGCGCCCAGGATTTGTTGGCGCAATGCGGACGTAGCGGCCTTCTTTGTCCACCACGAAAACCACATCTTCCATGGACGAGAACAATGCGCGCAGGTCCGCTTCTGATTTGGAAAGGGCTTCCTGACCTTGTGCGCGTTCCAATGCGCTGATCGCGATCTGTCCGAAAAGGCGCAGGGTGAGGGTGTCTTCATCGGTCCATGTTTTTGGGCCAGTGACTGCGTCCAGGCCAATGAAGCCTACAGTTTTATTTTGCAGCGCAATCGGCGCGCACATAATGGACTGAATTTTTTCCCTCTGATATTCAGTTTTATCGATCGCACCTTCTTCAGGAATATCCGCCACACTGGAAATAATGAACGGCTCTGCGCGATCCAGATATTTCATCATGTATGGAAGTGTGTCACGCGAAATGTTGTTAAATTCTCCAAAGTGAGATGTGATTCCAGCGGAATGCCACTCGTGAGTATTATTCATGGTGAGGCCGTCGCTGTTGAAGGTAAAGATATAAGCGCGGTCAATTCCCATGAATCGTCCAAGGCGCCCAAGGCTGCGATTTACGGTTTCATTAATAAGGGCTGGGTCATTCACATTAAGAAATTCTGTGGCAACATCGTTGATCAAATTTTCCGCTTCAGCGCGGCGTCTTGTGGTCTCGAGTGCCTGTTGTGTTTCCTGAAAGAGGCGCGCGTTTTCAAGCGCCAGCGAAAGCTGATCTGTGATCTGTTTGATCATCAGCTGTTCGTCTGAACTCCATTGGCGCTGCCCTTCATCGTCCATCACTCGCAGGGTGGACCAATCTGCGTTGCCAGTTTGAAAATTGACAGCATAAACAGATGGTTTTTCTGTGGGTTCTTGTTTTGTTGCAACGAGAGATTCAGGTGGAACAAGTGTGGCAGTATGACGCTTGACCGGCCGAGGCGAAGCAACCTGTTCGGATTTTTTCTCAACAACTATCGGGTCGACAGGAGGCGTCGCTTCCTTGTCAACCGTTGAGTTGGTTTTTGCAACTGAAGAAGACTCTTCGGGCTGCATTCCCTCAAAGAGCTTGTTAAGCCGCTTGTTTATTTTTGGTTTCTTCGACATATTCCATTAACTCCTGGGCGAGGACGCGGTATTGTGTGGAGCCGCGCGAGCCGGGTTTGTAGTGTGTGATGGGCAGGCCAGAAATGGGGCTCTCGCGTAATTTTGTGTCTATCTCGATAACGGTGTTGAATACGCCTTCTCCAAATGTGGAGCGTAATTGGTCGTTGATGTTGCGGTGTGTGCGATTGCGGCGGTCGAGCATGGTGACGAGGATTCGATAGGCAAGATCGGGGTTGTCTGTTTCGCGGATCTTTCGAATGAGGGTCATCATGTTTCGAAGCGCATAAGCGGAAAAATATTCAGCTTGTGTTGGGATAAGTAACAGGTCTGCTGCTGCAAGCGCGTTTCGCGTGATGGCTCCAAGTGCGGGTGGGCAGTCAAAAAGGATGTAGTCATAAGGCAAAGTGCCTGCGCCGTATATGGCGGTTCGCAGGATGGTGGTGTAATTGTTTCTTACAGGCAGGTATTGCTCGGATGTTTCAATGCGCGAGTTGGACGGAATTAGATCGAGATTGTTTACATCCGTTTTTCGATATGCGCTTGAAAGTGACGCATTATCCAACATGATATTACTGGATGTGACTTCAGCTTCACCAGGCTCAAAGCCAAGTGCGAGAGTCAAGTTTGCCTGTGCGTCCAGATCAATTAATAGGACGCGTTTATTCATGTCCACAAGTGCAGCCCCCAAAGAAAGGGTGGTTGTGGTTTTTGCCACCCCGCCCTTTTCATTTGACACAGCGATTATTTTTGCCATACTATCCTCATGATATCTGTCTTTTTCTATTTATCTGGCGGCGGGGAAATTTTCTGGGGGACGATTTCCACTCGCGTAGCGCCAAGCACGCGTTGTAGTTCTTCCATCGCAGTTTTGATCATTTCCTGCGGATCATTGGTTCCTCGTATTTTTGTAGTGATATCAGATACGAGTCGTTCACGAGACGCACGGGATGATGTTTCTTCGAAGAGGCGGGCATTGTCGAGGGCCAAACCAATACGCTCGGCCACAGCTTCCATAACGCCAATGTCATCTTTTTCCCAGGTTTTTCCTTCGGTATTGGCTCGAATGTTCATGACGCCAATGACCTGGTCGCGCACTCGAATTGGAATGGCGATGGTTGCCTGTTCTTGTGCTTCCGTATTTTGTACTGGTTCAAACTTTGGATCGGTGATCGGGCTTCCACCTGAAATGCTCTGGTGATACCCGATGACGGAATCTGAAGTCTTCTTCTGCCATGCTTCTGCAAGGTATCCACGGAAAATGGATTGAGATTCTGTAAGTGCGTTTTTCGTCTCTTCGAGCAGGCGTACGTTGTCAATTGCAATAGCGATTTGATCTGCTAGCAGACTAAGTACCGCCACATCTGCGTCTGTAAATGCATTTGACATTGTGCTTTGTACGTCCAATGCACCGATGATCGTTCCGCGGGCAATGAGCGGGAGTGCCATTTCAGAGCGCGTATCAGGAAGGTATTTGTTTGAAAAATAAACAGAATCTGCATCTGTGTCGAGAGCGACACGTGGCGTTCCGCTCGCGGTTACATTTCCAACTATGCCTGTGTGTCCTACTTCAAGTCTATGATGGATTTCAAGCATTTCCTGTCCGCCGGGGCTATTGGCTGCACGGAGTACTGCGAACTTTCTGTTTTCATCAAGGAGGAAGATGCCTGCATGGTAAAAACCGAATCGTTCGCTTACGATCCTTGTAATGAGCGGCAGGAGGTTTGCAAGGTCTTTTTCTGTGGAAATATAACGCGAAATTTCTGCAATGGTTTGAAGTTCTTGTGCGCGTTTTTCACTTAATTTATTGGCTTGTTGTAATTCGTTGGTGCGCTGATCAACACGTCTTTCAAGATTCTCAATCGATTCCTGAATTTGATCTGCCATGTTGTTGAAAGTTCGCGCCAGAATACCGATCTCATCCTTTTGTTTGATATTTGTTTTTTTAGTGAAATCACCAGACGCAATAGTTTCAGCTGCGCGAGTGAGTTGGATAATTGGACTTGTAAAGATGTTGGACGCAATGATCGCAATCACTGCAGAAATAAGTGAAATAATAACGCTGGAAATTACAATGGTACGGGTTTGGTTTTGTGTGAGTGTCTCGATGCCGCTGCTAAGCTGTGCAACAACTAATATCCAATGCGTGTCTGGTATGCGAATTGCTGCGATCTCGGCGATTTCGCCATTGTATTCCTGTACGGGCGCCTTGAAATAGGCAATCGCTCCCATGCGTTTTAATTCGCTGGTTAGTTCTGGTTGGGGAAGGACAAGAGAGTCGAATGATCCATTATTCATGACTCCCTGCATTTGCAGGGTGGACAGGGTGAACGTGTCCATTTCAAGAGAACTTTTGAAGAGCATTTCAGGCCTGGATGAGTGCCCAAGGTTTATGAAATATGTATCGTCTACAAGAAAGGTGTATTCCGATGCGGTGGATTTATCCTCTGCGGCGTCACGGAGGATGGATTGCAGGACGTTTGCGTTGTAGGTCGCAAGCATAACCCCAGTCATGGTTCCTGCTTTTGAAAAAACGGGAACAGCAAAATAAATGACCGGACTTCCCGGTGTTTCAGATGGAAAGATAACCTCGGAAAGATAGCTTTTTTCCTGCGCAATTATTTGTTGGTAAAACTCTTCGTTGGCGTAGTTGAAGCCTGTGTTGATGGAGTTTGTGTCAAGCACACTTACTCCGTCCATATTAATTAATACATAGGATCTTATGTAGTCTGGATTTTTTTGGCCAAGCGTTGTCAGTATCTTGTAGGCGCGGTCTTTCACTTCTGAGTCAACGTTTTGTCTTCTGACTTGCGCCATGTATTCAGCAATATCCGGTAACGCTGCCTCAGTTCTCATAATATCGAACTGCGCATCTATATATGTTTTAAGGCTGCGGCCAACAGAGAAGGATTCTTCTGTAAGCCCTGCTTTGATTTGTTGTTGAAGTATTTCCCTTGATGTGGTTGATGTTTGCCAACCCAGAATTGCCAGTGGCATGATGGTCAACAATAGAAACCCTATGATAAGTTTTGTGCGCAGTGGCAGGCCCGAATATTGTGATCCCAAAATAATAATATAAATGAACCCAATAATTAGTGAAATTGAATTTGCCAACGCCGGGTCGCTGGATGAGGGAACCCCAACCGTAAACTGATCGATAATAATGGTGGATATCGCAATAATAAAAGATATTGATATTACTCTGCCAACCCATTTTTGTGGCAGAGTGGTGATTGCAATGCTTGAAACAAGAAGAACATGAAGAAGTCCGCTGGGAATTGCGAACCCTTTTTGTATGAATACGCGGCCAATCACAATGAGCATCAGTGTAGAAATGACAAGAATGATACCCACGTCACTCTTGCTACGGCGGCTTAGTATGGCGCTTGCAATCGACATGACTGCGCCCAACCCCACTGTTGTTATGGTTGTTGTTTCATCCAGGGAAGTTTGGTTTATAAAATTGCTGATAATTATCGTCAACACAATTAAACTAAATATAATTGCAGTGGCAACACTGATATTGAACGCGTTTTTTGCCCGTCGCTCGCTACTCATAGCGTCTTGGGTAGTGTTTTTGGTCAAGAAAGAATCTCGCATTCTAATTTTCCTGAAAATGTACTACTTGAGAAGGTGATGTCTGTGTTCTGGACACTTATATACCTCTATTTTCATCATTTTCTGCTTGCAGTTTTATGATGATGTCGGCGCCATCCAAATACTGGCTTAATTCATGGGCGGCTGTTTTTAGAATGCTTTCTGTGCGGACGGATGTGCCGATTTTGGATGAAATTTCTGAAATGGCACGTTCCCGTTCGGCGCGGCGTGTGGTTTCTTCGAATAAACGTGCGTTTTGAATTGCAATGGAGAGTTGATTTGCAATGTTTTCAACCAGGGAAACCTGATCTTGTGTGTACGCGTTGGTTTCGTGGCTTTGAATTGAGAGAACACCCATTGTATCGTTACCAATAATAAGCGGGGCATATATTAATGACGCGGACGGCTTGATAGTGCCTGCCTGTAATTGACCCTGATCGTTGAATTTTTCAACATACTCCTGTTGGGTGTATTGAATAAGCATGGGTTTTCCGTGCGCCATCACCTGGTCAATTTCTGTTGATGATGCGAGGGGGCGCATATCTTTACCTTCACGAGTGATTTCATCTTCAATGACAATGGGGTATTCCATTGTTGGACTGTCTTCATTGCGAAGGGCGACGATGTAGGTGTCTGTTTTGATGATGCGTTTTAATTGTTCGTATGCTGCCAGCAAAACAGATTTCAATTCGATTTGCTGTGACACATTTCTTCCCAATTCATTAAGTGTCTCCATCTGGACGGAGCGTTTTTGTGTTTCGTCAAACAGGCGGGCATTTTCTGCCGAGAAAGCAACGCGTTCGGCAACGGCTTTGATCAGGTCTGTTTGGTCTGTATTAATACGTGCATCTTTGGGTACACGTACAGACAAAGTTCCAATTGTTTCACCGCGCAAGAGAATAGGGTATGAAACCCTGTTCTTATCGGACGAACTCAATGTATTGTCCTGATGGGTCGAGTAGGTGTCTTCGATTTCCTGAACACCTGTCAATGAATATTTGTAACCAGCTATCCTGGTTTCTTTTGGCAGACGATCCCATGTTTCACGCAGATATTGACGCGTAATTGATTCTGCCTCTGCAAGAGTTTTTTGACTTTTGTCAAATATTCTGGCATTTTCAATGGCAAGGCTTACTTGATTTGCAAGGGTGGATAATACCTCAATGTCCTCGTCTGAAAAGGCGTTACGTTCCGTACTTTGTACATCTAATGCACCGATCACGCCGCTTTCATTGCGAAGTGGCAGTGCCATTTCAGAATGAGTTTCAGGTAGTTCAAGGTTGTTGAAATATACTGCTTCGACACCAACGTCTAATGCGATACGGGGGGAATTCGTACTGATTGCATACCCTACAATGCCTTGTTCACCTATTTTTAATTGATGTCCGCGTGCAAGCATGAGTTGGCCGCCTTCACTATTGGCTGCGCTCAAGACTGCGTATTGGTTCGCCGAGTCATTCAGGAAGATGCCCACGTGATAAAACCCAAATTGTTCACTGATCACATTTGCGATCTGGGGGAGGGCTTTTTGTAGATTCCTTGTGGCACTGATAGTTTGGGTGACACGCGTAATGGCTTCAAATTGGCGAGAACGCCTCTCGGCATTTTTATTCTGTTTTTCCAGGTCGTTTGTTCTACTGGCTACTCGTTGTTCCAGTGATGTGCTGAGTACCTGAAGCTCGCGGTTTCTAACCAGAAGATTGGACTCGCTTTCTCGAAGCTGAATGATTCCAGATTGAATTCTTGAAATCGCCAGATAGAGTAAGAAGCCAATTAATATATAACTTACAGATGTAACAACGGCATTTTGTAAATTACCTGGAGTAGTAGTGCGCGATAAGATCACGCCATTTGTGTTAAGCCAGACAATGAGTATATGTTGTGCCGAAAGTAACAGGGCGCTAATAATTGGTCCACGGCTTCCTAATAGTAAACCGCCTATCATGATCGCACTTACTGCCAATAAGGATAATGGTCTGGGCGTGCCTGCGGCGTTGTAGTTTAGATATGTAAAAACTGCAATTAATACGCCCGTAAGGGTTGCGCTGGCGAGGCTGGTCATTCCAGTGCGATTGAGAACCATTAAGATCAGCAGCGTTATTGCCAGCGCGATGCCGACTGGGACAAGGTAAGGGATTAATGCTGGGTTTAGGACCGCAATGACTGCGGAGAGGATTGGAAGACTCCAGCTTGTTATTATGATCCGATGGAGCAATCCAGCATTTTGAGTTTTTTCCGCATTATCGGGAAATGTAGGTGGGTAGAAGAATCTCATAGTATTCCTAATTTCTACTTTCCATCGCTTTTTAGTTGAAGCACAATTTCAGATCCGGGCATAGCATGTCCCAGTTCTTCCACTGCGGTTTGAAGAATATTCTTCAGGTTGATTGACGAACCAATTTTTGAAGTGACTTCGCCAATGACCTGTTCTTTGGCTGCACGGCTTTGAGATTCTTGAATGAGGCGTGCATTTTCCAGCGCAAGTGATAAACGCTCTGAAACAGTTTCTGTGAGATTGATTTCATCTCTTGTCCATGAACGGCCTTTTTCAGAGGATTTGATGTTTAGGGCTCCAATTACCTGACCGCGTAATTTGATCGGTACAACGATGAAGGCTCGATCTTTTGAATCTTCACTGTTTGAGATCAGCGAGTCTCCCCGATTCATTACCTGGCGTATTTCGTCGGTATTGACAGGAGTGTCCAGTTTTTTTCCGCCGCTTAAGGTTTGTTGATACCCTATGGACGGTTCTTCCTGGACAAATCGAAGCCAACTTTCCTGAATATTTTGGCGATACAAAGCCTCTGCTTCCCTGAGCGCTTGTTGGGTTTGCTCGAAGAGACGGGCGTTTTCAATTGCAATGGCAATTTGATCTGCCAAAATTCCCATGGTGTTGATATCCGCTTCGGTAAATGCCCCTGGTTTTACACTTTGTAAGTCCAACACGCCTACGGTTTGGTTACGTACTGTTAACGCTAAAGCCATTTCGGAGCGTGTTTTTGGCAGATCAGGATTGTTGAAGAAAACAGCATCCAAGCCAACGTCCAGTGCGATGCGAGGATTGCCAAATTTGGCCACATATCCTACGATGCCACTTTCGCCAACTTCAAGTTTGTGGCCGCGTTCCAGCATATTTTTTCCGCCTTCGCTGTTCGCTGCCCGTAAGACTGCGTACCTTTTTGTGTCATCAAGAAAAAATATTCCCGTGTGATAAAAACCGAATCGCTCACTTACAAGACGTGTAATCAATGGCAGAAGAATATTAAGTTCCTGTTCACCGGTGATTACTTTTGATATTTCGCTGATGGATTGAAGTTCACTGGCGCGTCGTTCACTCAGGGCGCGGGCAATTTCAAGATCGGTTGTACGTTCGGCCACACCTTTTTCAAGTGATGAAAATAGACCGTTTAATGTGGACGCCATGCTGTTTAGTGATTGCCCGAGGGCACCTATCTCGTCCTGGTTTTGGATTTCAGCGCGAGCTTCAAGATCGCCGTTCGAGATTTTTTCAGCTGTCTCTGTCAGCGCTTTTAGCGGAGATGTTAATGCATTACCCATTCCAAGTGAAGCAATCGAAGCAACCACCAGGATTGCAATGATCAATACCAAACTTACTACGACTGTGTTTTGGGTCTGTTGTTCGATTTGTGCGGCGGCAATAATAGCATCTGCCTGTAATTCTTTAGCAGGGACGAGAATTGCAAGACCATAACCCACTTCTGGCAGAGGGCGGTAAATGACAAGACGGTCCACGCCGTTTAAAGTGATGGTTGTAATTCCACTTTCTCCCGCTGAAACTTTTGACAGGATTTCGAAAAAGCCTGCAGGGACATTAGGAAGTTTTGTCTGGTCAATAATCTCGCCCAGCGGTAAAACCTCTGGTGCTATACCGAAGTCGTTATACCCAGCTTGAGGAAATGCAATCAGCCTGTTGTTTTTATCAACAAGAAACGCATACCCAGTGTTTCCAACTTTGATGCTGGAGACAATCTCAGTAATAATGTTGAGTTGAATATCCATGGCGGTAACGCCGCGGAATTTGTTGTTTTCGTCGTAAACTGGAATACTGCTGGTCACGACCAGCCCATTAAGAGCGGCATCTTGATATGGTTCGGACCATATTACGTTTCTGTCTGGGTTTTGTGACGGGGCTGCCTCCACGAACCAGGGGCGTTGAGTTACATCGAATTCCGGTGGAACTATATTTGCCAGATCAATGTTTGGATAATAAATTGTTTCCTTGGATGTTCCTCCAAAGTAAATTGCAATTATCTCCGGGTTTGCCTCTAGAATTAATGGAATCATTGATTCGGTTAACTTTATTGTGTTAATTTCTGATATTAAGGACGGTTCAAGTTCGATAACACTCGAGGGAATAAAAATAGATGACGGCTCGGAATTTGAGTTATCACGGCTTCCGCTGGGTAGTATAAAAAGAGATTGTGCCGCATCCCAATAGCTGCCGCTGTTGAGTAATGATTCCTCGGCTAGCAGTCTATTTATATTGGCTCCTATGAGGGTAACATCCTTGCTTTTTGATGCAAAGAAGGAGTTGAGCTTTGTCGCCTGCTCGTTGGCGATTGTTGTCATCTTGTCGTTTGCGTTTTGCTGAACACTTTGTTCCAGGCGTGTTGTGAGGTAACTGCTGGATTCCTGGGCGCGGTAATAAACATAGTAGCCCATGCCTACGATCGCCAATAATGTGATCAGCATATTGCCTGTCACTAATTTCCCGCGCAAACTGATCGGCAAGGATAGCAGCCAGCGCTGGATCGAGAATGATTTTGATTGAGATTGTTTCATGATCAAAGTCTCTTCTTTACTCCAGTTAAAACTGGGTATCCATTTTCATTGCCAAAGGTTCAACCTGAACCACAACATCACCACCCAGGGCTCGGCTGAGTTCCTGTGCTGCGGTTTGTAGAATCGCGTCGAAGCGTGTGGATGAGCTGATCTTTGTGGTGATCTCAGCTGTAACTTTTTCAACGTCTGCACGATGCTGTGTGGAGCGTAAAAGGGTTGCCGTTTCAATGGCAAGCGAGAGGCGTTCTGCTATGGCTTCTGCAATATCCACTTCATCTTCTGTTATGGAAAATTCACCTGCTGTTTTTAAGCTAATAATCCCTACGACTTTATCGCGTAATCGAATTGGGATCGCGAGGTTTGAGGTTTTGTTTTTGGAGGCGACAACAGTGCGCCCTGTTTCCATGGCTTCCTGAATATGCTTTCCTTCAATGGGCTTTTCCAGTACTTTTGTTGTTGAGCCTGTTAATTGATAGCCCAAGCCAGTTGTTTCTGGACGCATGATTTTCCAGGATTCCAGTGTGCTCTGGCTGTATGCACTTTGTGCCTCTGCAAGAGATATGCGTGCATCCTCAAGAGTGCGGGTGTTTTTAATGGCAATTGCGACCTGATCTGCAAGTGTGGACAATACTTCAATATCGTCTTCTGTGAAGGCCTTAGACATTTCACTCTGAACATCCAATGCGCCAATTACCTGACCTGCAACACGAAGCGGGAGGGCGATCTCGGAGTGCGTGGTGGGGAGGAAGGGATTGTCAAAGTAAACAGCATCCAGCCCAACGTCCAGTGCGATGCGGGGTCTTCCAGTCGCAGTGACATATCCCACGATACCGGTCTGTCCAACGGGGAGCTTGTGCTCATTCTTAAGCATTCTGCGTCCGCCCTGGCTATTGGCGGCGCGCAATACGGCAAACTCGCGATTATCATCCAGCAAAAAGATGCCCGTGTGATAATGACCAAATTGCTCGCTGATCACTTGTGTGATGCGTGGCAGGGCAACTTCCAGATCCTGAATGGATGAAATAGCGCGCGCAACCTGGGCAATGGCCTCAAACTGTTTTGCGCGTCGTTCATTGCTTTGATTGGCAGTGTTGAGATCGGCAGTGCGTTGATTTACGCGCTCCTCAAGCGAAGATCGTAATTCATTGAGTTCAAGATTTTCCTGTTTTTGAATAGTTTCGCTAAGACGGGCTCTTTGAATACTTTCATTCAGGCGGGCAATTAATAATTGAATGATGCCGCTACAAGCCAACAACAGAATCGGCGCAATAATTGCATCGTCAAGACCTGTACGAACGATTTTGATCCTGCCGCTTAGATCCATGAATGCAATAAAGATTGTTGCGCCAATGGCAAGCGGTGTGATTAATAGGGCGCGCCTCCCCAATAGAATAGCTGAGATAACAAGAATGATGGGCAGCCCCACCATGGAACTGTTTTTTAGACCGTTTGAATTCAGGGAGATGACCACAACCGCTATAATTAACGAGAGCGGCACCACCAGTTTTGCCATGCGAACTCTTCCACGAAGAACATAGTATATGGAAATAAGTTCCAATATGAGTGTGATCAAAAGAGTGATGAAAGCAGGCGGATTTCGCGACCCCTCTCCTCCGATAAGGCCTGTGACAAGCGGCAGGAGGGCGATGTTCACTACAATGACAAAGAACACAATATTTCGCGTCAATCTTATGAATGACGGATCTGCATCCTGTTCGTCTTTGAAATAATCCAATATTTTTAAGAGCATATCATTTACCTTGGTTTCTATTTCGAATCGGGCATTTCAGATTTAAATTGAATGGCGATCTCTGTGCCTGGCAGTGTGCTTCCAAGTTCCTGAATTGTGGTTTGAAGGATGTTTTCCAGATTAACAAGACTTCCGATCTTGGACGATATCTCCCCGATAGTGCGTTCCTTAAGGGCGCGTTTTTGTGCATCTTGAAGAAGGCGGGCATTTTCAATGGCAAGGGCCGTACGTTCAATAATGGCAGTGATGACAGCCAATTGGTCGCTGCTCCATTCCTGCTTTTGAAGGGACTTAATATTTAATGCGCCTACAACTTCGCCGCGCAATTTTACGGGCATGGTAACTTCGGATGTTTGATCTGAAGCAGAGGCTTTTTTGAAATATGTACTGCCTGTTTCAATTACTTCACTAATGCCCGATAAATTTACTGGTTCTGAAAGCAGGCTGGCTTTCAATCCATTTCTTCTAATGCCAGAGATGTTCTGCGAGCGGGCAAATTTGCTCCACCCAGCCTGAAGATCCTGGCGATACAGTAATTCAGTTTCTGTGATGGCTTTTTGTGTTGTTTCATATAAACGTGCGTTTGTAATGGCAACAGATACCTGTTCGGCCAGCGTGGACAGCACTTCAATATCTTCATGACCAAATGCGTTTGGTTCCACACTTTGTATATCCAGCACGCCGATAAGTTCCGTGCCTGCGCGTAGAAGAGGCAGCGCCATTTCGGAGCGCGTTTCTGGAAGGTCTGGGTTGTTAAAGTAAATTGATTCGTGGCCTGTGTCCAGCGCGATACGAGGTTTGGCCGTTCCTGCTGTGTATCCGACGATACCCTGTCCGATCTTTAACTTGTGATCACGTTCGAGCATTTTTTGGCCGCCATCACTGTTGGCTGCACTCAAAATGGCATATTCTTTATTGATATCAAGCAAAAATATGCCTGTGTGGTAATAACCAAAGTACTGACTGATCACCTGTGTGATCTCGGGCATCAGGTCCTGGATGTTTTGGGTACGATTGATAACACGTGATACTTGTGAGATCGCTTCGAATTGCTTTGCGCGGCGCTCAGTGTATTGATTTGCCTGCTCTAGTTGCGAGGTTCTTTCCGCTACACGATTTTCAAGTGCTTCCTGTAGAACCAGCAGATTCTGGTTTGCCTGCCGCTGGGAGCTTTCATTCTCTTGAGCCTTTGAGATGCTTTCATTGAGACGGCTGATAAGCAACTGCAGCACCTGGGAAGTTAATATAAGCAGGATGCCGCTGATGATGACATCACCAATGTCGGTCTTTGCCGCCATTTCACTTTGGGTGACACCTGTAATATCGGCAATTGCAACAATTACAATTCCCGCCAATGTAAATATGGATGTTGTGTATGCCGATTTTTTTCCAAGCAGGAGAGTGCCAACGACAAGGATGGTTGGGTAGGCAAGGACGGAAATATCATGAATACCGTTCGCATTAATGGCGATCATTGTGATGGCGATGATCAGGGAAGGCGGCACAACAAATTTCGCCATTCCCAATTTTCCCTGTGACGCCAGAATTAATGCAATGATCTCTAAAATTACTGTTGCAACGAGTACGGGAACAGCCAGCGAATTTGTTGTAGTGCCAGGTATAAGACCACTGACAGGTATCAGGAGGGCGGAGGTCGCAACCAACGCAACGATAAGAATATTTCTTACGATCCTAATGAACGCTGGGTCGCGGTCTGAGGGGTCTATGAAGTAATCAAATAATTTGGATAACATTATGATGCTCCTGAAAGACCATCTTTATCGTCCAGCAACTGAGTTTCAGTATTGATCTGCAGGGTTACATCTGAATTGCCAAGTACGCGTTCAATTTCTTCAGCAGTGGTGTAAAGAATATTTTCAATATTGAGCGCCGCTCCAATACGCGACGCGGCTTCAGAGATGGCACGTTCTTTCACGGCGCGTCTCTGACTTTCTTCGAGCAATCTTGCATTTTCCAGTGCGAGCGCGGCACGATTTGCAGCCGCCTCCACCACTGTGATCTCTTCCTCGGTCCATGTGTGATTTGGGTCTTCCTGTTCCAAACCTATAACGCCAATTACTTGATTGAGAACCAATAGAGGTACAAGCAGGGTATTTTGAACTTCATCATGTTCGGCTGTGCCCTTCACGATTATTGGCTTGCCTGCTTCCAATTGTTTGACCTGTTCGGCAAGAAGATAATGCGGGATGGGCTTGATGTATTGGCCGTCATATTCGAACGCAGGGCGCTCACGCTCGCTGATAGCTGCCTGCCACACATTGAGTGTTTGTGCGCGATAGGTTTTATTCAACTCACTGATGGCGCCTTCCACCTGCTGCACGAGTTCTGCATTTTCGATTGCCGCAGATAACTGGTCTGCCAGTAATTGCAGGGTTTGAATGTCCAGCACATCAAAGGCAGATACTTCTTTTGATTGAATGTTCAGCGCGCCGATCGTGGTACTTCGGCTTCGTAATGGCAGCCCGATCTCGGAACGTGTTTCTGTTAGAAGAGGATTTTGAAAATGGACGGCATCATCTCTAACATCCTGCGCGATGTGGGCTTGCCCGCTTCGAGTGACATTACCGACGATGCTGCCAACGCCCACTTTTAGTTTGTGCTTTTTATCGAGCAGTTGTTGCGCAACAGACCCGCTGGCCGCACGAAGGACAGCGTATTCACTGCGTCCATCCACTAAAAAGATGCCAACCTGGTAGAAATTGAAACGCACACGTATCAAGTCAGCGGCAACATTCAGGAGCGTATCCATATTTCGGATCGTGGCAATTTCACGAGCCACATCTGCGACAGTTTCGAGTTCGAGTGTGCGGCGCTGTAAATTCCGAGTGCGATCGTCCACTGCCTGCTCAAGAGTCGAGATGGAATCCTGGATTTGCAGGGTCATAATATTAAATGCGCTCGCCAGTTCACCGATCTCATCATTTGTAACGACGTCGATGGGTTCGATTTTTTCACCCGTTTTGATACTTTGGGCATGTTTTGTCAGACGGGAAATAGGTTCAAGCGCGCGAGTGGTTACTAAAAAGACACCCACACTTCCCAGCAGGAGAACCAGAATACCAAAGATGCCGCCTGTAGCCAAACGAGTATTTTGGATCGTAGTAATTTCAGTTCGATCGTTTACGATTTCCAGCACCCCGATCACAGTTCCTGTGTAGTCCAATATGGGGGTGGTTAGGATCGCATAATTACCTTCGTTTATTTCAACCTCTTCCACTACATCCTGCGCTTCATTAATCGTTTGGGTGTAGGCAGATGGAAGTGAATACAAAGGGGTTTCACTTGTACTTGCATATAACAATAAATTTTCAACAGGCCCAGCTTGCATGGTTAGCAGGTCCTGAGGCATTTTTGTCAAAACACTTTCCTGTGTAAGCAGAATGTGCCATTCATTTCCGTATTCTGATACGAAGTGATCCAAGGTTGATTTGTCGATGGCGACTGCCACTTCGAAAGAGCCTATAGGTTCGTTTTGATAGAAGACAGGAACAATCCCGCGCAAGCCAAGGCCGCCAGGAGCAAGCTCCATGGCAACTGACTGTGTTTGATTGCTGTTTACCTGTGCAATAAGAGGTCTTGAAACAGAAAGATCGTCACCGAAGAGCTCAGGATTATTTACCCTTAAAAATGACACGCTTTGTGGTGTGTGGAATTGGTATTCATAAACACCAAACTCCTTTAGGCGCTGGAAGCTGGGTGCTGTTGCGTCCAGTAGGGCAGCGCGATCTCGATTGGCAAATGCCTCTTGCACAGTTGGGTTACTGGCAACTTCAAGGGCAATACTTAGGGCGAGAATTTCCTGGTTTTCCAATTCAGACCCATAGGCTTCCTTCAATGTTATAAGATCTTTTCTTTCTTCCTCGTTGTTGACGGTTTGATAGGTTGAATAAACATAGAACAACAGCCCAACAAGGAGCAGTGCGATCATGGAAATTACAGGAACAAGGATCTTTCGAATGAGGATCATTGGCTATTTCCATCCTCTGTGTTTAGCTGGGTGTTATTCTCTTCAGAGGGTTTTGCGTCAAGTTGAATAAATGCGCGTGTAGCTCCCAACGTGCGGCCGAGCTCCCTGATGGTTGTGTGGAGAATATGTTCCATGTTGGTTGATTCGCTGATTCGCGATGTTACTTGTGCAATAACATGTTCACGTTCTGCGCTTTTTTCTGCTTCTTCAAATAGTTGTGCATTTTCCAGTGCAAGGGCGGCGCGTTCTGAAATGGATTGCACAAGAGCGACTTCGTCGTCTGTCCACTTGCGATTATTTTGTGCAGATTCAATATGAATAACGCCAATGACTGTGTCGCGGATCTTTACAGGAACTGCCAAGGATGGGGGAGTGCTGCCAGATGCACGCTCCAGGATCACGGTCTCACTTGAAGCGATAGCTTTATCAAATGTGGGATTTGAGATTGTCATTGCTGTGGATATGGTTCCATCTGGCAGGTATGAAAATCCATCAATGGGCTGTTTGCGATTTAATCGTACAGTCTGCTTAATATCAAAAGTAGTGACACCAATGTCGTGCTTGACCTGTGAATTTTGAATGACGACCGCAACTTGATTGGCCAGTGTGCTGAGAATTGAAATATCCTCTTCATTGAATGCAGAAGGTTGTGTGCTTTGAATATCTATGACGCCTATCACCTGCGAGCCGATCTTTAATGGCAACGCCATTTCAGAACGTGTTTCAGGCATGTCTGGGTTATTGAAGAAAACAGCGTCTGCACCTGTGTTGAGCGCAATACGTGGGCGGCCGCCCTGGGCCACATATCCTACTATGCCGACACCACCAACCTTTAATTGATGATGTCTCGCCAGCATTTTTTGTCCGCCTTTGCTGTTGGCGGCACGCAATATTGCGTATTCGCGGTTTTCGTCAAGCAGGAAGATGCCAGTGTGATAAAAGCCGAATTTTTCGCTGATGTTTCGAGCGGCACGCGCAAGCAGATCACTGGATTTTTCATTGATGTTTGCCATTAGATCTTGCGAGATTTCAGAG
Organism: Anaerolineales bacterium; assembly: GCA_030824405.1. GTDB lineage: Bacteria > Chloroflexota > Anaerolineae > Anaerolineales > Villigracilaceae > Villigracilis. The sequence continues at coordinate 25,362 of JAVBXV010000295.1, forward strand.
GCTGCCTGCAGTCGTTTTGTTTTTTCCTGCATCTGCTCGCTTATGCTGTTTAGTTCGTCTGTGCGCAACTGTATCTGATCTTCAAGGGTTAGGTTGATCTGCCCAAGGCGTTGATTTGCGCCGTCCAGTTCATTTTTGTTTTCAGTTGCAATTTCCAGCAACTTATAATGCCTTTGGAACACCACTACCACTACGCCCATGATCATGGTGAGGAAAAATGAATTGAGCAGAATATATTCAAGGTCTGTTGCGTAGGGGTTGGCTATCAGATTGTTGATTTCAGCCAGTCCCGTTCCAACAAATAGAAAAACCATAAAAAAACCAAACCAGATCGCATGCCAGCTATTTTTTCTGGTGTAAATATTAGCCAGCAGAAATAGCCCAATGCCTCCCATCCAGATCAGGTCGTGAGTGCCGCTGCCTTCAACGATTGATATCAGACAAATGGAAATTGCACGTACGATTGGGAAAATTATCAAATAGTTATAGCGCCCGCGAATTGCCTGAATCAGTACAAAAATCGCCACAGCATTTGTAATTGCCGATACAACGATCACAATGGGGGAGCGGTATGCGAAAATTGCCGGGACTGTCGTGAGAAACCCAAGCAGCATTGTGATGATCGCTTCGGCGCGCTGGCCGAACTCTTCACCGGGGCGGTCTTTGAATAAATAATCGCGGAGATTTGAGGTATTCATCGCTTATCCAGGCTTTATCTGTTGACAGGACGATTCGCGCTTCTTTGCGAACCTTCTGTCTGTTTCTGTTCGTCGGCTTGATCCAACAACTGGAAGGTGACTGATGCATTCCCAAGAGTTTGCCCAAGTTCCTGAACGGTTTCGCGCACAATCGATTCCACGCGTGATGTTGCGCTGATGCGCGCTGAAATATCTGATACCAACGATTCGCGTGCTGCGCGTTGCTGCGATTCACGATAAAGGCGGGCGCTTTCAAGCGCGCCGCTTAATTGGTCGGAGAGTGCGGTGGCGAGATTTGTTTCGTCCTGCGTCCAAGCTTCGGATATCTCGGGTTTCTTTAAACGAATGGCTCCAATGGCTTGTCCGCGGATTTTGATCGGGATGCTGATCGTCAGCCCGTCTGTGCCACGCACAATGTCTCCAGTTTCAAATGCTTTGGATAGGCTGGGTTCAAGAGTTTCCTCGTGCGTTTGGATAATTCCTGGCGGTGAGGCAAGGAACCCGATACGCGGTTGGTTGCGCAAGACTTTGCGCCATGCCT
>JAVBXV010000131.1 GCA_030824405.1 Anaerolineales bacterium
ATTTCACAGCCAGGCAAAATGGTTTTGAGTCATATTGAATCTGTAGCCAGTGACCTGTTGGATGCCTCCTCCAGCGCCATTTGGATATTGGGCGAAGGCGGCGAATTGACCCGTTCGGTTGCCAGTGGAAATTCACAATCAGAAAAATTAAACATAACAGACAGCCTCACAGGGCAGGCCGTTATTTTGAAAAAAGCCATCGCGCTCAAAAAACTGGATGCAGGTATCGACCCGCATCAATTCGTTGATTCGAAAGATTGGTCACGCGGATTGATCATTCCCCTCTTCACAGGCGAAGACGGCGAGATCATGGGCGCGTTCAGCATCTCCAGCACAAACGTGGAAGTTGGCCACCTGGCCGAATCTGAATGGGATGAAAAAGTGCTCACCTGCCTCGCACATTACGCCGTGCTCGCCATCCAGAACGAATCCCATCAACAGGCATTACAAACCACACAGGAACAACACCTGATCGCAGAAACCTTCGCGGCGGTGGGCGATATTTCCTCCAACCTTTTACATAACGTCAACAACAAAGTGGGCACCATTCCCGTACGCGTGCAAACCATTGAAGACAAATATCAAACCCTGCTTGAAAAAGATGCCTATCTCGCCAACAGCTTAAAAGAGATCGAACGCTGTGCCACAGAAGCCATGCAGATCGTGCAGGAAAATCTTTCTCACCTGCGCCCCATTCGCATGGAAAATATTTTTATCGCAAACCGCATCAAGGAAGCCCTGCAGACCATTCAAATCCCTGCCCAGATCCAGATCAACTTAAAGGATCTCGATGAACTCCCCATGGTGCTCGCAGGCGGACAAAGCCTGATTTTTGTTTTCAAGAATTTAATCGAGAACGCCATCGACGCCATGCAGGGAAATGGCTTGATCACCATTCAAGGCCACCACAGCGAACAATGGGTCGAAGTAACAGTTGCAGACAGCGGCCCTGGCATTCCAAAAGAAATTCACGACCGCATTTTCGAGCTGGATTTTTCAGGGCGCAGCACTCCGCGCCCTGGCAAACTTGGGTTTGGTCTATGGTGGGTAAAAACATTGATGACCCGCCTGGGCGGCTCCGTATCGGTTGAAAGCGACGGCAAGAGCGGCACCACCTTCCGCTTGCGTCTGCCATCCACAGAGGGCTCATGAGCCAATCCAATTTACTTGCACTCGTTGTCGAAGACGATAATTCCTGGCAGCAGATCTTAAGCGAAATCCTTTCAGACTTCGGCCTGACCGTCAGCGTTGCATCCAACCTTGATGAAGCCACACGCATCCTGCGTTCCGAACCACATCGCATCGCCATCGTCGATCTCTCCCTTTCCCCGAATGATCACAACAATGTCGACGGCCTGCGCGTGCTGGACGCCGTCCGCAAACTCGACCCCAATTGCAAAACAATTTTATTAACTGGATTCGCCACCGTTGAGCTGGCCGTCACCGCACTCACCGATTATGGCGCCTTCACATTTCTGCGCAAGGAAAGTTTTCATCGCGGGCAGTTTCGGGATATTGTGAATCGTGTCCTCGCCAGCGCCCCACCGCAGACGACAAGCACCGCTTCATTATCCGCGCCCGCACCTGCTTCTGTTTCGAAAACAAACAACGCCGCTGGAAAAGTCACCGCCGAAAAAGTTCTCGTCGTAGACGATGATGCAGGCTGGCGCAGCATCCTTGAAGAATTGCTGACCGATATTGGATTCAACGTGCGTGCCTGTGCAAGTTTTGGCGACGCGATCGGTTTCATGCGCAAAGACAAATTCTCACTAGCCGTGGTGGACCTCTCGCTAAAAGGGACGGTTGCATTGAATCTGGAAGAACCTTCTGAAACATCGAACAGCGAAGGCTATCAACTACTTGAAAATGCGCGCGCGCTTGGCATTCCCACCATTGTGGTCAGCGGCATGGCCGAAGCGCAGGAAATTCAACGCATCTATGCCGAACATTCCATCTCAGCCTACATTGAAAAACAAACCTTCGACCGCAGCGCATTCCTCCGCGCCGTGGAAGAAACGCATGCCGCACAACAATCCACAAGCGAATTAAGCGCCCTAACCGAACGCGAACGCGAAGTCCTCGACCTGCTCGCTCAAGGGCTGACCAACAAAGAGATCGCAGAAAAATTATTCATCACCACCAACACAGTCAAACGGCATCTGAAAGCCGTCTTTGAAAAACTGGACGTGCACACCCGCTCGGCAGCCACCGCCAAAATGGCAGGCATGTAAAAACATAAAAAGAGGAGTGCTTCCGCACTCCTCTTTTTATGTTTAAGATTTCCCAACTCCAACAGAGATTACTTGCCTGCCTCACGGTGCTTGTAATGCACATCTGAGATCGAGCGCAATCTTTCCGCGGCCACTTCGGGAGTGATGTCACGTTGCGGCATGGCCAGCATTTCATAACCAACCATGAATTTACGCACGATAGCCGAACGCAGCAATGGCGGATAAAAATGCGCGTGCAATACCCATTCAGGATGCGGCTGTCCATCGGCGGGGGCTTGGTGGAAGCCCATTGAATAGGGAAATGAGATCTCAAATAAATTATCGTAACGGGTGGTCACCTGCTTGAAGACTTCAGCCAACGCAGAGATTTCAACTGAAGATAGATCCTTCAACGCCGCAGATGGGCGATGCGCAGTTACGAGCACTTCAAACGGCCAGACCGCCCAATATGGAACGAGCGCGGTGAAATGGTCATTGGAAAACAAAATACGATCCTTGCGCTTGTGCTCTTCTTTTATGTAGTCCACCAAGAGCGGACTGTTATTCTTTTTGAAATATTCCGTTTGTGTGGCCAGTTCTTTGACGATCTCGTTGGGCAATTGCGACTGCGCCCACAACTGGCTATGCGGATGCGGATTGGAGCAACCCATCATGGCACCTTTGTTTTCAAAGACCTGCACATAGTGAATATATTCTTCGCTCGCCATATCTGCTGAATTTTTTGCCCAGGTGTTGAGCACGTTCTCAATGGAAGGCAGATCAAGTTCGGGCAGGGTTAGATCGTGGCGCGGGGAAAAACAAACCACCAGACAATGTCCCTGCTCGGGAGCAGAAACAAGCAACGGGTGGGGCGAAGCGGAAGTATCTTCATCCACAGGGTTTGGTAGCAGGGCAGCGAAGTCATTTTCGAAAGCAAATGTGCCCGTGTAATCGGGGTTGAAAATTCCACCAGCACGTTCGTTGCCTGGGCAGAGGTAACACGCGGGGTCATACGCGGGCAGAGTTTCGGGGGAAAGTTTTTCGACC
>JAVBXV010000102.1 GCA_030824405.1 Anaerolineales bacterium
CCCACACTATTGATCTCCGCCATCGGCATCATCGAGAACGTCAACCACGCCATCAGCATGGATCTAAAAACCTCAGGCAACTTCATCTATCTCATCGGCGATTTTTCAACGGAACAAAAATCCGTTCCCGAAGTTCCTGCATCCGCGCTGCAGGTCTATCGCGTATTGCATCAAGCCATCACAAACGGTCTCGTCAAATCGGCGCACGATCTCAGCGAAGGCGGCCTCGCCGTCACCGCCGCAGAAATGTGCATCGGCGGTCGGCTCGGCATGGATATCACAATGGAATCATCCGCACTATTCAATGAGGTCAACGGCTGCCTGCTCGTTGAAATATCCCCAGCCGATGCACCAGCCTTCGAAAAGAAATTAGAAAACCTGCCCATCAAAAAGATCGGCGAAGTCATATCCGACCCCATCCTCAAAGTTTCCAACAGCGAGATCCCCGTCCAAGAACTCGTCCACGCATTCAACTCCCCCACACACCTATGAAACCAAAAGCCCTCATCCTCCAAGCCCACGGCTCCAATCGCGATCTCGATGTCATGGATGCACTCACCCTCGCTGGTGCAGAGGTGACCTGCATCCCGCTCAACGAATTGCGGATTAAGAAAACGCTTCTTTCTACTTTTCAATTGCTCGTTGTTCCTGGCGGCTTCTCCTATGCTGACGCATTGGGTGCTGGCAAATTACTTGCCCTCGATCTAGCCTCCTACTTTGCAGATGAAGTAGCCGCATTCGTGGATGTAGGCAAACCTGTCATCGGCATTTGCAACGGCTTTCAGGCGTTGGTGAAATCGGGTATCTTGCCAGGCAGTGCCAGCGCAAGCAAATCCACATTGACCTTCAATGCGCAGGGACATTTTGAATGTCGCTGGGTGGATATCAAGCCTGTTTCACAAAAATGTATTTGGACAAAAGACTTAAGCGAAAATATCACCTGTCCCATTGCACATGGTGAAGGCAACTTTCAGTCAACAGAAACGTTTGCATCAGAACAAATCGCTCTGGCCTATATTCACTCCAACGGCGCTCCCGCCAATGGAGAATATCCTATCAACCCAAACGGCTCCGTCCTCGACATTGCAGGCATCTGCAATCCGCAAGGCAACGTGCTCGGATTAATGCCGCATCCTGAAAATCATATTTACACATGGCAGCATCCCCGTCACACCCGCGGCGAAACCAGCGGCAGTGGCTTGAAATTATTTAAAAATGGCGTCAACTACGCACAACAAATCTGAAACTTTATTCAAGGATAAAAATAATGGTCTCACACAATGAATTGCTAAAATTGATCCCGCACGCATTACACGAAACGAATTTACCGCTTTCAGGAAAACAATCAGGCAAAGTACGCGATTGGTACGACCTATCCGATGGACAGCGGCTGATCGTCACAACAGACCGCCTGTCTGCATTTGACCGTGTGCTGGCGAAAGTTCCCTACAAAGGACAAGTACTCAATCAGTTATCCAACTGGTGGTTCGAGCAGACACAAGACATTATCTCCAATCACATCGTTTCATTGCCCGACCCAAACGCTTCCATCGTGCGGACGGCGGAACCGTTCACCGTGGAAGTGATCGTACGCGGATACATCACAGGCGTCACATCCACGGCGTTGTGGTATCGCTACTCATTGGGTGAACGTGATATTTATGGCTATCGTTTTCCAGAAGGCTTGCAGAAAAATGCGCGTTTGCCCGAACCGATCATTACGCCAACCACCAAAGGCGGCGTCACTGGCCACGATGAACGACTGACCTGTGCAGAGGTTGTCTCGCAAGGTCACCTGGACGCCAACACCTGGGAGCAGGTTCAAACCGCAGCCCTCGCCATCTTCAAACGCGGACAGGAAGTGGCGCTCAAAGCAGGCTTGATCCTCGTTGACACCAAATATGAATTTGGCCGCGCGGCAGATGGCAGCGTGGTCTTGATCGATGAAGTGCATACCCCCGATTCTTCGCGCTTCTGGAAAGCCGATACCTACGATGCCCGTTTTGCTGAAGGACAAGACCCCGATAATTTTGACAAGGAATTTGTCCGCATTGCATATGCAGAAAAAGGCTATCGTGGCGATGGAGAGATCCCGTCCATGCCTGATGAGTTATGGGCCTCTGCCAGTGAACGCTACATCACGATCTATGAATTGCTGACAGGTAAAACATTTGAAGCGGGAAGTTATCCAATTGAAGAAAGATTACTTGCCAATTTGAAAAACACAGGAGTGATTTCATAATGTCCAAACCATTGGTTATTATTTTGATGGGTTCCAAAGCAGACCTGGAACATTGCACAAAAATATCGGATGCCTGCAAAGGCTATGGATTGGAAACCGTGCTGCGGATCGCGTCCGCACATAAGACACCTGAACATGCAATATCCGTTCTGAATCAATATGAAGCGGAAGACCGCCCCAGGGTCTACATCACCGTGGCGGGACGCAGTAATGCCTTGAGCGGTTTCACAGATGGCTCAGTCAGTGCGCCCGTGATCGCCTGCCCCCCGCCTTCCGAGTCTTTTGGCGGCGCGGACGTGTTCTCGTCACTGCGAATGCCTTCGGGGATCGCGATTGCGGTGGTGTTGGAACCTGTCAACGCGGCGTTGTTGGCGGCAAAAATTTTCGGTGTAACGAATGCTGAAGTGCGCGAGCAGGTAAAAGCGAGTCAGAAGCGGGCTGCTAAAAAAATCATAGAGGATGATGCAAGTGTTCGATAGTCAACTTAATTTTGGTTTGGAGGATGATCATCCGCATGAAGAATGTGGTGTGATCGGAATTTTTGCGCCGAACGAAGATGTGGCGCGCATGACTTTCTTCGGGCTGTATGCGCTGCAGCATCGTGGACAGGAAGCGGCGGGCATGGCTGTGGCGGATGGGCAGACGATCGCCATTCACAAAGGGGTGGGGTTGGTTTCGCATGTGTTCACGCCGAGTGCGATGGCAGAGTTGAAAGGCCATTATGCAATTGGGCACACGCGTTATTCAACAACGGGGTCATCGTCATTGCGCAACGCGCAGCCATTTATGATCGACACAATGCATGGTCCGCTGGCGCTGGCACATAATGGAAATTTAATTAATTCAGCAGAATTAAGAAATGAATTGATGGAACAAGGCGTTGGCTTTTCGTCATCCTCCGATACCGAAGTGATGACGATGATGCTGGCGCGCAATGGCGAAGGGACATGGGAGCAGCGCATCAAGCATGCGATGAAAAAATGGGTCG
>JAVBXV010000171.1 GCA_030824405.1 Anaerolineales bacterium
ATAAATTCATCACAAAGTAACGCAGATGAACCTACGCCCCTTTTATCCGAGCTTTGGCGTGTCGCCGATAATTTCCCAGCCTTTTTCCAGCGCAAATTTTTTCAACTTTGCCTCTGGGTAAACCGCCACGGGATGATCTGCATGTTCGAGCAGCGGCACATCCAGGATCGTATCGCCGTAGGCAACGTCCACGCGATCTACGCCCAGGCGGCTGAGCACCTGCTCGATCTTCTTTTCGTCTTTCATCAACTCGCTGACCATTTGCAAGCGCCCGTCTACGATCTTTACAGGTGTGCCAAGAGTCTGCGCGCCAATGCGCTGTGCGAACGGTTCAATGAAGGGTTCGACAACACTGCTGGCGATATAAACTTTTGCGCCACCTTCACGATGATTGATCAGTCGCGCCACCACATCTTCGCGGCGTTTCTTCCACAGGTTCTGTTCCACCACCCATTCGGAGGCGTGCTTTACTTTTTCAACATCAGCATCCTTAATGTAGCCCAGGCTGTCGACCATTAATTTTTGTCCCCATGCCTGCCAATCGATGATGCCATTCTTTGCGAGCAGGTACGATGGCATAATGGCTGCCAAATACAAGTTGGCACGTACTTTGCTTTGGTTATGTTTAACCCAATCCACCAGCCCTAGAAAAGGGGAGCCAGTGGTTAATGTTCCCATCATATCTGATACAACGATCATTTTTTTTCTCCATTATTTTATTTTGAACTTCCGTATAGATCTTTCCAATATTCCTTGAATATATCCCTGAACTTCTTTTCAGCATCCACGGGAAATGCATATCCGTCTGGCCCTACAAACACAAAAGGCGCGTTCAAGTCTGGATTTTCCGAAAGACGTTGTTTATCGAACTTCTCCAGCCAGACATCATAATGCTCGATCAACCTGCCAGCATCTTCGCGCAAGGTGGGCGGAATGAGATGCCCCTTCATTAACAAAAGGTCGCGGATGGTTTCATTGCCTACTTTTACAACCTTCATTTCAAGATACAGGTTTTTCTCCTTCCAACGTTTGAAGGCCTTCTCGGTCCTGTCAAACTGCATGTTGAGCGGCGCAAGCAGGTCTGTTACGGATTGCTCCTTCCATGAATATTGTGATCTTGCCCTTGCTTCTGTCCGCGTTTTGTATCCTTGAAACAGCACGCCGATAATTGTAGAGATCACTGCGCTGCTCAAAATTGCCGTGATCAAGAGTTGTGAGAAGGAATTGCTTTCCATTGTATGCCTCCAGAAAAGAAACGATTATATCTTTACTGCGCCGTGTTGCCGCCATCCACCAACAGTAAATGACCCGTTATAAAAGAAGCTTCATCTGAAGCCAGAAACAAAACCGCATTGGCGATCTCTTCAGGTTTTCCGAAACGACCCATCGGAATATATTTACTTGATTCCTTGATCGCTTCTTCAATGGATACAGGATCGGAGCCTTCAAAGTATCCCTTTTCGATCCATCTGTCCACAAACGTATCGCCAGGGCAGACCGCGTTCACGCGAATTCCCTCACGCGCATTATCGATCGCCATCGCTTTTGTCATCATGCCCACCGCACCCTTGCTCATGATATATGGAAATGCATTCTCGCCCGCCACCACAGACCAATCCGAACCATTGTTCACGATCGCGCCCTTGCCCTGCTTTTTCATCTGCGGGATCACCAGCTTGCACATGCGCCACACCGCCGTCACATTAATATCCAGCGTGTCCTGCCAAACCTCTTCGGGCGTTGTATCGGCGGTTCCTTTGGTGACGATGCCCGCGTTGTTAAATAAAATATCAATGCGATTAAATTCCTTAAGCGCGGTATCTACAACTCTTTGACAGTCTTCTGGCTTTGTGTGATCTGCCTCCACAAAAACGCATCGGACTCCCCTCTGCCTGCATTCTGCTTCGACGGCTTTTCCCAACGCTGGGCGTCTGCCTGTTAAGACCAGATCAGCTCCCTCGTCTGCGAAGCGAAGCGCGGTGGCTTTTCCGATCCCCGATGTTGCGCCTGTGATGATCGCCACTTTATTTTTAAGTCTCATAGTTATCTCCTCTGGAGTTTTTACAGCATGCTGCTTGACTCCAAAGTATAATTCCATCACTATGGATAGCAAGACTCTCAAAGTACTCGAATACCCGAAGGTTCTCGAACGGCTCGCAGGTTACTGTGATTTTTCCGCGTCGATGGGATTGGCGCGTGAGCTCGAACCCACGGACTCTTTTGCGCTGGCAACCGCCCGCATTCAAGAGACCACGGAGGCACGTACATTATTTGCGGTGCAGGATATTGGCGTTGGCGGCGCACATGACATTCGCCCCGCCGCAGACCTGGCCGCGCGCGGCGGTGTGCTCGACCCCGAACAACTGCTGGATGTTAAAGCCACGTTGATCTCGTGCCGTGAAATTAAAAAATCACTTGAACGCAGAACGGACGAATTTCCGCGCCTTGCCGCGCTCGCTGAAGCACTGCCCGATTCACACGGCATTGTGGATGCGGTGACACGCGTGCTTTCAGACCGCGGCGAGGTGTTGGATTCCGCTTCGCCAAAATTGCAAAGCCTGCGCCGTGAAGTGAAAGTGGCGCGTGGACGTTTGATGACGCGCTTGCAGCGCTACATCACCGAGTCTGCATCCAAGCTGCAGGAGCCGATCATCACCCAGCGTGATGGGCGGTATGTGATCCCATTGCGTGCCGAATTTAAGGGCAGCATCAAGGCAGTTATTCACGATCAATCTGCCAGTGGCGCAACTTTATTTGTGGAACCCCTGCCCGTTGTAGAACTCAACAATGAGATGCGCGAGTTGGAATTAAAAGAACGCGATGAAGAACGCCGCATTCTGGCTGAACTTTCCGCGCTGATTGGCGAACATCAAAGTGAATTGAAATATGGCGTTGAAAACCTGGCCATGCTTGATCTTATTTTTGCGAAGGCAAAATATGCAGAAGAGCTAAAAGCCAACGAACCCACTTTGCATGAATTGTCAAAAGTCAAAGGCCAAAAAGCTGGTGATGCGCGGCCTTTTGTCCCGCCTGCTTTACAGCTTATTCATGCCCGTCATCCGCTGATCGATCCAAATCAAGTCGTTGCCATTGATGTGGACCCAAAGCCTGGCACCCGTGCGATTGTGATCACAGGCCCGAACACGGGCGGAAAAACGGTCTCGTTGAAAACGGTTGGCTTGTTCGTGCTGATGGCGCAAAGCGGACTTCACATCCCTGCAC
>JAVBXV010000256.1 GCA_030824405.1 Anaerolineales bacterium
CGGAGCCACAGACAACTGGACGGGTGGCTGTAATGCCGATGCCTATGGCAGCGTGGACGCCTGCCTCGATGTCTTCTCAGCGATCTGCAACGAAGAAGGTGGAGATATTTCCATCTGGAATGAAGATGATGGCAGCGCTGGATTCTATTGTCAAAACGAATCCGAGGCCAATCAAACCATACCTACAGAAGCACCTGCACTTGCCGCAGCTCCTCAAGGAACTCCCGCTCCTGAACCTCAACCCAAGCCCTCCACTCCATGGGTACCGATCGGGCTGGGAATTCTGGGCATCGTTCTCCTGATAGGATTGCTGCTGCCCGCAGTGCAGAAAGCACGTGAAGCAGCTAGATAGGCTGAATCGACAGGTAAACTAAACAAAAGGTTTCCATCATGTTGATGGAAACCTTTTGTCCTCCAACTCATTTTCGATTTCACATAAAACTCCATGCAAAATTTTGATCTGTTTTTAATATCACTTGGCATTCTCCTCATCATCACAGCCTCCTGGTCCATTGCGGGATATTTTGGAGCACCCTGGCTGCCCACTCCACTCTGGAAAGTGGACAAAATGCTAAAAATGGCAGAACTCAAAAAAGGAGAAACCTTGATTGATCTTGGCGCAGGTGATGGGCGTATTGTCATTTGGGCAGCGCTTCGTTACAAGGCAAACGCCATCGGTGTCGAGATAGATCCGTTGCGTTGTTTATGGGCAAATTTTTTGATCACAATTTTAGGGTTAAGAAAATACGCACGCGTGGAATATAAAAATATATACGAGATCGATTTTCTACATACCGCAGATGTAATTACACTTTATTTACTGCAAAGCACAAACGAAAAGCTATCGGAGAAGCTGTCAATGGAATGTAAACCTTCTGCGCGAATCATCTCCAGAACATTCTCCTTTCCCAAGTGGGCGCTGCAAAAGGAAGATGCAAGAAATAAATTTTATGTCTATGAAAAAAAGTAGGATGGGGCGGGCAAAATCAACTCCGCGCCAAAGACTACTACCTGAACAAGCAAACCAAATAAAAGACATCCCTGCGACTCGGCAGGGATGTCTTTTATTTGGTTTGTTCAGTTAATCCTTTTTCAATGGACCAGGCAGCCGCTTCCGTGCGGTTCTTGACCCCCAATTTTCGCAAGATATTCGCCACATGTTTCTCTACCGTCTTCTGCACGATCACCAATTCGAGGGAGATCTCTTCATTACTTTTTCCTTGTGCCAGCAGCTTCAGTGTATCCAACTCGCGCGCCGTAAGCGTGGACAGGACAGATGCGGAGACCTGTGCCTTCTCTGCCATGCGAAATTGCGCAATGATGAAATTAAACAGGTCATCAAAGTTTATATCCCAACCGCGCTCCCATGCTTTTTGAAAGGCTGTATTCCCCAACTCTGAACGCAGACGATCAAACGCTTGCTCGCGCCCATGCCACATTGGCAAAGTCCTCGCCATGGGTGTTTTCGGATTCATATCCTCCACCGCGCCAAGCAAAATGGCGGCAGGCTCATATTTCTTCTGTGCCATGCACAACCCTGCTCCACATTCAAACAGCTCAAGGATCAAGGCGCGTTCGCCCACATCTCGGCTGATCTGCAGAGCTTCCAAAAATAGAGAGATGGCGGAGGGGAAATCCTGTTGCTGCACCAGCACCATCGTCTGCAAGCCGCAGGCAAATGCCAAAACTTGTGGAAACTGTTTTTCGCGCACCGTTTGAATGACCCAGGTCAGCAAAGAACCTGCTCGTTTAAATTCACGGGTATCGTAAAACATGCAAGCCATATTAAAGCGGACAACAGCGCATTCGTAATGTTTGCCCAAATGCTCCGCCGCACCGAATGCAAATTGCCAGCACGTGAGCGCACGATCATTCTCATTCAATAAATGATGATAACGGGTACCCATATTGTTCGCGGCACGAAACTCATTCCAAAAATCACCCGCCTGCTGTGAAAGCGCCAGCCCTTTTTCATAAAAGACGCCTCCCTGCTCGATCTCTCCAATGCTATCCAAATTCACAGCAAGGTTGATCATTGCACGGCCTATTCGAACTTCATCTCCTGTCTGCTCAAAAAACAACAGACTCTTTTTATGAGCTTCCACCGCATCTGCAAAATCATAACGTGCCCATAACAGCGACCCCTTAAGACCATGGATCATCGCGGATACTCGCGCATTCCCCTGCCCGCGCTGATCTTCCAATTGCATGGCGCGGTCAATATATTTCCCTGCTTCACTAAAATAACAACGGCGGAACCAGTAATGCTCCATCCCATCCATCAGATCGATCCCTGCAGAAAACAAATCCGCATCCAGCGAAGCCAGTGCCTCATCCAATGCGGCAATCAGGTTGTCATGTTCCAGATCAATGCGCGCCATCGCCGCAGTTGCATCTTCATTCTCGATCTCAGATGCGGCAGAACAAGTCATGTTTCGATAATAAATGATCAGCGCGCTGGTCAAACCATCCCATTCCTTCGCAAACTGCCCCTGCTCACGCGCAAATTCGCGGATGGTTTCCAACATCATGAAGCGTGGAATCTCTGCCTGCATGGATTGGACGAGATGTTTATCCACCAACGAAGCAAGCGACTCCAACGCTTCTTCCTCAGGGACGCCTGCCACGCTAAAGAGAGACTCTATCCCAAACCCTGAGCGAAAAACCGCAGCCGCGCGCAATAATTTTTGCTCCACATCCGAAAGCAGACTGTAGCTCCAGGCGATCGTGTTACGTAATGTCTGTTGACGAGGCGGCAGGTCGCGCGAGCCAGAGGTGAGAGTCGCTAAAAGTGGCGAACCAGTTCCCAGGTCCGATTGGAAGCGGGCGAGCAGCGCCTGCGGAGAAAACATCTTCGTGCGCATGGCGGCCAGTTCAATCGCAAGTGGATATCCATCCAGCTTCTCGCACAAATTGGAAACGATGGCCGAATTTTCGCTGGTCAATTGAAAAGCAGGATTCAAAGATTGGGCACGCTGTAAAAATAATTGCATGGCATCTTCGTTCGACAGCGCTGAAATGGCAACGACCTGCTCCCCTCGCAAACGCAGTGCTTCGCGGCTGGTGACCAGCATGCAAATATGTGGATTCGAAATCAGAAAATCTGCAATGATGGGTGCGCCGCCAACCAACTGTTCAAAATTATCGAGCACGAAAAGAATCGAGCGATTGGTTAGAAAATCTGTAAGCGTATCTTTGATCTCACGTTTGGGCT
>JAVBXV010000150.1 GCA_030824405.1 Anaerolineales bacterium
GCTGATGTACTGCGCACTCTTTTCTCAGCTTTCTTAACCTTGTATTCGTCTTCCCAGCCTTCAGCCCAAGCCAATTGAATTTTTCCATAGCGGGCAAGCAGCATCACAACTCCAACCACCGCCATCAGGAACGAAACAAGCATGGTGTAGGTGATGAATGTTTCGCCAATCAACGGCTGATCTGGGCGGAAGAATTCAATGAAAGTACGCGAGAGGCCCGCCAGGACCAACCACGCGCTGAACAATGCGCCTGGCTTCAGCTCTTCTTCATAACGACGTGAGAGCCACCACAAGAAAAGAACGACCAGAATATTCGAGATCATTTCATAAGCAAACGTTGGGTGGAAGCGGGTTGTATCGACAGGAAACAGGCTCAAGTCTGAAAACTGCGAGAGGCGATGGTCTGCTGTGATCTGGATCCCCCACGGAAGTTTTGTCGGCTGGCCATACAATTCCTGATTAATGAAATTTGCGGGTCTGGCAATTGCCTGCCCCAACAAAGTGGCGGGAGCAAGGGCATCCAAAAAGAGCCAGGTGTCCATTCCATTTTTTTTCAGAAAAAAATACAACGCGATCACACCAAAAAGCAAGCCGCCAAAGAAATGCAAGCCGCCTTCCCAAACAGCCAAAACGGTTGGAAAGGGTATTTTCCAAGCAAAGAAATTAATTTGGATAAAGGGATTATCAATATAATACCTACTGCCACTCAAAATATTATTGACCACGTACCACAAACGCGCGCCAATAATACCTGCCGGTAACACCCAAACCATGGCATCCCAGATCACTTCACCATTCTCACCACGGCGGCGGATCTCTCTTTCAGCCCACCAGGCACCCGCTACAGCGCCCAACATCACCAAAACACCATACCAACGAAGGATAAATGGTATGCCAAAAATATTAAATTGAAAAATTATAGGGTCGATCATAAGATTACCTCTGAGTTTTATTTTCTCGGATTATATCCCATATAGGTGAGGCAACCAAAATTTATATTACAGCAGGCAGCAAAAAAGAAAATTAGACGGTGTCTGCAACAAATATCGCACAAGCATCACAAAATAAAAGATGAATGTCATGGCACAATGTGATTAATAACACATCAAAAAAAAGGCGCTTATTCTTACAATAGTTGTAAACATTGACCGATACACTCAATATTAGGAATCAAATGTTAAAAATCAACCGCCAAACCGATTACGCAGTCAGAGTAGTACTAGCCCTCTCCAAAAAGCCGCAAGGCACACGTGTTTCCACCTCAGAGATCGGGCGCGAAATGCTTATTCCGCCGGCACTTTTACAGCGCATTGTTGCCGAACTTGCCAACAGCGGGTTCATCAACACACAGGCTGGCCGCGACGGGGGCATTTCTCTCGCGCACGAGCCAAAGAATATTAGCCTCCTGCAAATCGTGGAGCACTTTGAAGGCACGCTTTATCTTTCCGATTGCGTCCTCAAGCCCGGCGAATGCCCGTTTGACAAAAGATGCCCCGTTCACTGCCAATGGGTTCGGCTAAAGAACCTGCTGCGTGACGAGATGGCCCGTGTCTCCTTCCAACAGCTTGTGGAAGAAGCCAGCTTGATCGAAGCCGATCTGAAAAAAGGCGCCTCAAACGCACCGAAACCTGCTTCTGTTACGAACAACATTCTCGTCGCCGACAACATCACTGCATGAACAAATACCTCCTAAACGGCATATACAGCATTCTCGCCCTCATCATCCTTTCGGCCTTTGCCTTCAAGGTCTTTCAGCCGATTCAGGTGTTGCCGCGCATGCAGCTCTCCCCAGCCTTTGCCCTTACCGACCAAAACAATGAACGCCTCACCAGTGAAGACCTGCGCGGACAGTTCGTTCTCTACAACTTCACCTACACAAATTGCCCGACACCCTGCTACAACATGAACGATACCATTCTGGAAGTGCAATCTCGTTTGGACGAAGTTGAGCTTGACGGAATTGACGTGTCATTCGTTACCATTTCCATTGACCCCGAACACGATACCCCCGAAGTATTGAATTCCTACGCCAAAACCATTGGCGCAGACACAGAGGCATGGAAGTTTGCAACCACCACAAACAAGGCATTGCTCAAGACCATTATCGGTTCTGGCTTTGAAACCTATTACGAAGATAAAGGCAATGGCGATTTCGCCTTCGACCCAGCCTTCATACTTGTAGACGGTTGGGGCATCGTCCGCGCCGAATATCGCTATTCCACCGAAGTCACCCATGCAGACCGCATCCTTCGTCACTTGGGGGTGATCGCAGAGGAAGTTCGCAACAGCACAGGCTCGGGAAAGTTAGCCTACGAAGCCGCACATTTATTCCTTTGTTATGCGCCATAAAGAATTGAAAATGAAAATAAAAATCACACTCAGTATTCTTGCCATCGTTGCAGGCTTGGCCGCAGGCTTCTACTTCTTCCGTCCCCACACCTTCCATGGGACGGTGATCCAATCGCCTGAACCTGCCTACGATTTCACACTCGCCAGCACAAAGGGCGATGTTTCATTAAGTGACTATCGCGGAAAACTTGTCCTCATTTATTTTGGCTACACCTTCTGCCCTGATATTTGCCCCGCCACACTGGCAAATGTTGGACAGTCCCTCAGAGAACTTGGGGAAAAAGCTGATGATGTTCAATTGATCATGGTCTCACTTGACCCTGAACGCGACACCCCAGAAAAACTTGCTGACTACGTTGGTCATTTCCATCCTTCATTTGTGGGCGTAACAGGCACACAGGATGAACTGGATACAGTTGCCTCCCTGTATGGCATCTTCTACGAAAAAGCTGAAGGCACTGACAACACAGGCTATCTGATCAACCATACTGCTACATTACTGGTAATTGACCGTGAAGGTTATTTGAAATTGGTATTTCCTTTCGGCGTGACCGTGCCCGAGATCGCCGATGATTTGAAATACATGCTTAGGCAATAGGAGGTGGAACTGTAACAGCGTAGCAAATTTACATTTCCCCCTCCTGCAATTTGCAGGGCCGCGCGAAGCGGTATATCCACATCCACCATTTTTAAGAGGAGAATGAAACATGGCGAAAAAAGATAAAGACGATGATGAGTTTCGCCCGACTGGCACGATCGCTGTATTGGCGATTTTTGTTGTCACACTCATCGCAATTTGGGCGACGATCTATATGATCCTCGTCGGCAGAGGAGCAACATTATGAGCACAAAGAACATA
>JAVBXV010000077.1 GCA_030824405.1 Anaerolineales bacterium
TCGAAACGGGTTCAGGCTCGTCTGCGGGGAAATCTTGCGGCGTGGGCAAAGGCTCTTCGCGGCGCGGCAGGCTGGCAGGTATGGAATGAGGCGCAGGCACTTCATCCACAGTTTCTTTGATTTCTGATTTCCCATTTAAGAGAGTTGCCGATCCTGTTCCGTTGGTGGCCTGGATCAGCACTGCGTTGAGATCTTCGCTGGTGAGCGAGGTTAAGCGGCGACGCATGGCTTCAAGCGAGGAAGGCGATGGGTCGTTCAGTGTGTTGGTTAATGTGCTATCCCACGCGCCAGGAACCTTGCCGCAAAAAAGCAAACGATCGCCAGCCTGCATGGTCACTTGTGCATAATGAATGCTGGTGGTCTGGCTCATGCCCAGCCCTTTGCCCGAGACGTTCGGTTCAAAGACGTGGCGTGTTTCAGTTTGCCCAAAGTGATAAACATGCATTGGGCCGCTCAACAAAAAGGTGCATTGCGTTTCGCGTACTGCGGCAATGGTCAGCCAGCCGAGCGCATATTGACCGCGGTTGCTTGAATCCATGTTGCGGTCGAGCAGAGCCTTGTTGATCGATTCAGTGGCAACGCGCAGGGCGTTGGTCAACGAGCCCGATGTGGCGTAAAAAACTTTGGCCGCATTCTCCGCGATCTGCATGTATTCGGTGGTGGTAAATGTGGAGTTGCCTGTCAGCAGCAAATACGCGATCAGGCGATCCTGTTCGCGTCCGCGTGCGGCGGTGCGCGGCGGGGTTAACACAAGCAGCCCCGGCATGGCGGGGTGTTCCTGTGCGTTGATTCGATAAATGGGAGAGAGGGTAATATCAAGTGGCATGTAAGATGTAACCTTGAACTGTTATCCTAAAGGATGCAATTCACTATCCTAAAGAATATGTTTCGATATCATTATACTGGTAAAATTCGGCGGCCATGGACTATACCCTACACAAAGATTTCTCAGAAATAAACGCGCAAGCGTGGAACGAACTTTTAAGCGCATCGGTGAGCAATTCACCTTTTTTGCGTTACGAATATCAAAGCGCCTGGTGGGAACATCGCGGCGGCGGCGAATGGCAGAACGCGCAACTGATCCTCGTCTCTGCCAGTGAAGATGGAAAACTCGTTGGCGTTGCGCCGCTTTTCATCGCAGACTATGATGGTCAACGCGCGCTGATGCTTGTGGGCAGTATCGAGATCTCCGATTATCTGGATCTGATCGTGCACGGAGATGACCACGCGCGCTTCATCAACGGCCTACTTGATTTTCTCGCTTCGCAGCTAGGCGGTAACTGGCGCGGCATCGATTGGTATAACCTCCCCGATTCATCGCCGACACTTGCCGTGCTCAAGGAAGAATCTGCCAAACGCGGCTGGGCTCATCTCGAAGAGATGTACCGCCCCACACCACGCATCCCATTGAGCCGCAGCTTTGACGATTACCTCGCCACCGTGGAAAAGAAACAACGTCACGAGATCCGCCGCAAGACCCGCCGCGCAGAAGACAGCGGACGCGGCGTGCGCTGGTTCATCTCGGACATGCAAGACCCCGAAGCAGAAATAGATGCCTTCATTAAACTAATGGAGCACGATCAGAATAAAGCCAAATTTCTAACCGACTCAATGCGTGCACAAATGCGCGCCGTCATCCGTGCGGCACATGCAGGCGGCTGGCTCTGGCTGGCCTTCCTCGAAGTGGACGGGGAACGCGCCGCCGCCGCGCTCAACTTTGATTACGATAATAAACTCTGGGGCTACAACGCCGGTGTAGACCGCACCTACATGGACCTTTCGCCCGGCTGGGTTCTGCTCAGCTACGTTTTGCAATGGTGCTGCGAAAACAACCGCGCCGAGTTCGATTTCATGCGCGGAGACGAAGAATACAAGTATCGTTTCGGGGCAGTCAATCAATATGTGATGCGGGCGAAGATCACAAAAGCGTAAATTTTATTCCGAGGCAAATTGCCTCGGAATTTTTTTATTATCCTGCTTAACAAACCTGTAATCAACTTATTAAGTAAAAACAAATGATGTAACCACGTCTACCTTGAATGACTTCCCTACATCTCAACTACGACCAAATTGCCAACGATTACGACCAGCGCTATCCATCTGCACAGCAGTGGGAGCGTGGCCAGGCTTTGCTGAATCTCGCCAAACGCATCAACGCCCGCACCATTCTTGAAACGGGCAGTGGTACTGGTTACTGGCTGACCTTGTTAAGCCAGGTCACTCCTAATTTATTCGGGTTTGATTATTCAATGGGCATGCTGCAACAATCCCAAAACAGACCCGCACCGCTCAGCCTCGCACGCGGCACAGCCACACAACTACCCTACGAAAATGAATCCTTCGACCTGCTCTACTGCGTGGATGCGATCCATCATTTCGGAGATCATCGCGCGTTTATCGCCGAAGCCTTCCGCGTGCTCAAACCTGGCGGCGCACTCGCTGTCATCGGGCATGATCCGCATGAAACAGGCGTAAAAGGCTGGTACATCTACGAATACTTTGACAGTGTCTACGAGACCGATCTACAGCGCTATCCATCCGCCAAGTCCATTTTGCACGAGATGCAGGAGACTGGTTTCCAAAACCCAGCCGCTGAAACCGTGGAACATATCCACAATGTGCATATCGGCAAGAACGTACTGGATGATCCATTCCTAAAACACAACGCCACGTCACAGCTCGCGTTATTAAGTGACGAAACATATCAGACGGGGATGCGAAAGATCAAAGAAAAACTTGAGCAGTCTACAGCGGCCAAAGAGTTGATCACCTTCCGCTCAGACTTCCCCGTCAAGATGCTGCTCGGTTACAAACCCTAGAATTCTTGTGTGCGCCCAAAAAGCCCGACTGAAAAAGTCGGGCTTTTTGTTTAACGCATGCTATACTCAAAAAAATCCATTTCACGAGTTGAAAAATGAAGAATACTTTTTTCATTGTAATCACGCTTCTTCTTTCCGCGTGCGGCGCATCTTCCACGCCAACCAGCACGCCTGTCCCTTCGTCCACACATACACCCAAGGCAACGAACACGCCGCAGGCTACACTTACGCCAGTCTGTATTTCGTCTGCGCCCACGCAAAAGGACATCACCCGCGCAGAATCCTATACAGGCGATGCGCTCGACCCAGCCGAATGGGAGCAAACTTCCACAGTGCTGGAGGGCGGGGTGGCGGTCACATGGCAGAATATTCCTGAAGGCGCGGTGATCTATCTTGAAGTCATTATTTTTCCGTGCAGTTATGAAGAACCCGACCTTAATAAATATTTCAACACTGAAAACTGGAACGCTATTTTCCAGAATTACGACAGTTATGAAATGCTCGACGAATGTAAAAGCAACTCAGGGTTAAGGATGTATCAATTCAAGGCGGCGAGTCAGGGCTATGATTTTAGTATCAGGTATTGGGTCCAGAGCGATACGGATAACAGAGTCATCGCCACAATGCTGACCTTCCCTGTCGGCTCCGAATCTTTGCTGGATGAATACTCCATCCGCCTCTTCCCCAAGCTGCCAAATTGTTCATAAGGAATCCCCAATGACCTCATCCCGCTACGACATTCTTTTTCAACCCATCAAGATCGGCCCCGTCACTGCACCGAATCGTTTTTATCAGGTGCCGCACTGCAATGGATTTGGCTATCGCATGCCGCAAGGGATGGCCGCCATGCGCGGTATGAAAGCAGAAGGCGGCTGGGGCGTGGTCTGCACCGAAGAGACCGAGATCCATCACACCACAGACCTTGCGCCATTTTTTGAAGGCCGCATCTGGGACGATGAAGATATCGCCACATGGCAATTGATGAATGACGCCGTACACAAACACGGCGCGCTCGCAGGCATTGAACTAACCTACAACGGACATGACGCCACCAATTTTTATTCACGAGCCACCAGCATCGGCCCGCGTTCGCAGGGACTCATCGCAGCCAGCGGATACGAACCTGGTCAATCACGCGCCGCAACAAAAGATGATCTTAAGCAAATTCGCAAGTGGCATCGCAACGCGGCCTTGCGTGCAAAACGCGCAGGCTTTGATATTGTCTATTGTTATGCCGCGCATAACATGACCCTCGCCTTTCATCTCCTGTCCAAGAACAACGACCGCACCGATGAATACGGCGGCTCATTGGAAAACCGCGTGCGTTTCTTTCGCGAATTAATTGAAGAAACAAAAGAAGCCGTCGGCGATACCTGTGCTGTGGCGGTCAGGTTTGCAGTGGACCAACTCCTCGGCGCAGACGGAATGCAGCATGACGGCGAAGGACGCGAGATCGTTTCCATGCTGGCCGAGCTCCCCGATCTGTGGGATGTAAACGTCAGCGGCTGGCCGAATGATTCTGTCACTTCGCGTTTCGGCAAGGAAGGCCATCAGGAAAAATATATTTCCTTCGTCAAACAACTTACCACCAAACCCGTCGTTGGAGTGGGGCGCTACACCTCTCCCGATTCAATGGTCTCCGCCATCGAGCGCGGCATCATGGACATAATCGGCGCGGCACGCCCATCCATCGCCGATCCATTTTTGCCGAACAAGATCAAAGAGGATCGCCATGAAGATATCCGCGAGTGCATCGGCTGCAACATCTGTGTCACTGGCGACACGCGCTACGTGCCCATTCGCTGCACACAAAACCCCACCATGGGCGAAGAATGGCGCCGCGATTGGCATCCCGAATTAATTGCGCCCAGCAAAAAAGATGATGAGATCATGATCGTCGGCGCAGGCCCAGCAGGTCTTGAAGCCGCGCGCGCATTGGGTCAGCGCGGTTATCGCGTCATCCTCACCGATTCACGCCGCGAGGCAGGCGGGCGCGTGCTGTTCGAATCGGCGTTACCCAACCTTAACGAATGGCGCCGCGTGGTGGACTGGCGTTTAACGCAAATTCAAAAATCTGAAAATATTTTCTTTTATCCATCCAGCCCAATGACCGCGAACGACATTCTCGAATCAGGCGAGCCTAACGTCATCATTGCAACAGGCTCCACATGGCGGCGTGATGGCGTTGGCCGCAACATCTCCAAGCCCATAGCAGGCAACGCAAAAATATTCACACCTGATGATTTTGTCGGGGCAGATATCGCATCTGGCAAACTGCCATCCACTTTTGATGGGCTCAAAAAAATCACAGTCTACGACGACGATCATTACTACATGGGCGGCATCCTCGCCGAGCTGCTCGCCGCCAACGGCTGCGAAGTCACCCTCGTCACCCCCGCGCCCATAATCTCCTACTGGACTCAATTCACGCTCGAACAGGATCGAGTGCTGAAACGACTACTGGGATTAAATGTGACTCTGCTCACGCATCACACCCTCGCTTCGCACTCCCTGAAAACTGCCACAGTCACGAACACAATCACCTCCGCTGAAACAATTCTCGCCAGCGATGCCATCGTCATGGTCACAGACAGAATCCCCAACGACAGTCTCTATCACGAGCTCCAGCCTGCGCTCGCAGATGGCAGGCTTAAATCCTTGCGTCTCATCGGTGACGCAGAAGCGCCCAATATTATTGCGCAAGCCATCTTCTCAGGTCACCTCGCCGCACGTGAATTTGACGAAGTGATCGACCCCGATATCACACCCTTCAAAGTGGAGCGGACAAAAATAAACTAAGAGACATAAGTTTTCACCGCAGAGACGCAGAGAAAGTTTTATAAAACTCTGCGTCTTTGCAATTAATGACGCAACTTTTACGCAAAAAACGGCTTATATATTTCAATAAATAAATCATCGGAGCTGACTCAATGCCCATACTTTTCCCCATTCTTGGTTACATTCTAGGTTCGCTGCCATTCTCCATCTGGGTCACACGCTACGTCAAAGGCGTGGACGTGCGTGACGCGGGTTCGGGGCACGCAACCACAACGAACACCATTCGTCAGGCTGGGTTTGGCTGGGGGTTGTTGGTTTTGATTTTGGATATGGCCAAGGGATTTCTGCCAACCTATCTGGCATTGCAGAATGGCATCCCCTCTTTCATAGTTGCACTGACTGCCACCTTCGCCGTGGTGGGACATTGCTGGCCGATCTTTGCACAGTTTCGCGGCGGCATGGGGCTGGCTACTTTTGGCGGGGCGATCCTGGCGCTGAGTCCATTTGCGTTTCTCGCTTGTCTTGCGCTGCTGATCCTGTTCGTGCTGATCATCCGTCACTCGGCGCGTGCCAGTGTGGCCGCAGGGCTGCTCGCCGCGCCAACACTATGGATATTAAATATACGAGACACAACTTTTATCTTTGCCCTGCTGGGCGGCATTGTCATTGCAGTGCGGTTCCTGATCGACTGGAATCGCGAGTATCGGGAATTATGGCTCGATCGTGAGAATGCAAAAAAAGAATCAGAGTAGAAAAATATTTATTAAGTAGTAACAGGTTGCAGGTCAGGTGCGAAGCGTTTCCTTTATCCAAAGAAGCGTTTCTTAAACTAAAAAACCATCCGCGAAAGATATCTTTCGCGGATGGTTTTTATTTAATCAAATCATTCATTCCCCAAGCAGCCAATCCAGTACACCATGTTTCTTCTTTTTGTTGCCCGCATCTTCAAGTTTTGGCATCGCGAGCAACACCACGGTGATGTTATCGTGCCCGCCGCGCTCATTGGCCAGATTGACAAGAGATTCAGCGGTGGCTTTCAGATCTTTTTTCGAGCGAATAAATTGCAGGATCTCATCATCCCACACCAGATCTGTCAGGCCGTCACTGCATATTAAAATGGTGTCGCCAGGTTCCAAATGAAAACCCTGATTGTGCAATGATTCTTCATCGCTTTCATCATCCACGATGCGCATACGGAAATCCACTTCGGGCAGTTTCACACCACCCAAATGCCTGCGGATGACATGCACATTGGGATGATCGTGCATTTGCTCGGCGGTGATGATCCCTTTTTCAAATGCTTCCTGCACCCAGGTATGGTCAATGGAAAGGCGTTGAATATGCTTTCCCCGAACAAGATAAATGCGCGAATCGCCAACATAGGCGGTGTACAACCTGTTCTCGATCACCCACACACAGGCACACGTGGAGCCCATGCCTTCTTCATCCTCCCTGCCTGCAGAGTGTGAAGAAATAGCCTGCCCCGCCTCATGGATGGCGTTCTCAATAATGCGAACGGGTTTGCGTCCGTTGCTTTCAGAAATACTTTTTGTAATGTAATTGACTGCGAGTTCCGCGGCTACTTCCCCGGCGCGGTGACCACCGATCCCATCTGCCACAATCGCAAACACGGAAGGCCGAGGGTCTTCCGTGCTCATCAAGAAAGAGGAAATCGCATAACGATCTTCGTTATTCTTTCCGGTCATTCCAGGATGACTAAGAGCTGCAACGTGCAGATGAGGTAATGACGACCGAATCATTCTTCAGTGGTTTGTACTGTGATGGTTGGTTTCTTTTCCTGCGGAGGTGTACGAAGTGTAAACCTGTAGGACAACTGGCCGAAGTGTACCATATCGCCATGCGCAAGCCGATAGCCCTCACGGGGGATGGGCTCATAGTTTACCCACGTGCCCGCAATCGAATTATTATCCAATAATAAAAATCCGCCGTCTTCGGTCTGCCGTAAACGCGCATGCACAGAAGAGATCGATGGATCATCCAGGATCTGTGTGCATTGCACCGGGTCTGTGCCAAAAACGATTTCCTTTTCGATCACCAGGATCGGCGCAACAACAGCAGGTTGACCTTCCGCATTAAGACGAATGAAGGAGGCCGCCGCTTCTTTCTTTAACTTTGTATCTGCTGCGGCTTTCTTTGGCTTGGCACGCGGCTTTTTAACTTTTTCTGCAACAGGCGTTTCAAGCGGAGACGGGACATCCTCCACCACCTGAATAGACTGCGTCAACGGGTCGGCATCAGCACGGCGGGCTTCCTGCGCCGCACGCAGAGACGGAATTCTCAGCCGTCCGCCGAGCAGGATCAGGAACAAAGCGAGGCCAGCAATACCAATGGCGCCAAAAGTGATCGGGGTTTTATATTTTGACAGGAACGCAGCAGGGCCGCTGGGAGGTTTGATGACAGTGATCGTGATCGGAACCGCCATACTGGTCTTGCTTAATCCCAGTATATCCACAGCCTCCACCATAATCTGATGCTGTCCGCTGGATGTGTAGAGTGTCAGGTCCCATGTGAATAGATTGAATGGTTCAACTGTGTTTTCATCCACCACCTGACCGTCCACATATAATGTGGTTCGCGTCAACGGGCGTGGATGTTGATCTGGAAACTCAATGATGATCTCAAGTTCCTGCTGCATGGGCAGGAGCAATTCCTGATTGAATGGATCATCCGCAGGAGCCTGCCGAACGATCTGCAGGGACGGCGTGATCGGTATCGGGTTGGGCGGCTGAACATCCAGCGTGATGGATTGTTCATTCGATGTCACAGTCCCTGCAGGCAGGGCAGCCTGCACACTGACTGCATGTGTACCCGAAACTGCAAGGCGGGATGTGTAGATCAACGTGTAAATGCGGCGCAATGGCGCAAAGTAATTTTCAGGGTCAGGGAAACGCTCGATCCCTGAATAATTGAAAACCGTTCCGCCAGTTTGAATGGCCAGTGAATTAAACACTGCCGCGCTGGTGGTGTTGAACATCACTTCCAGATCGAAGAACCAGATGAAGACATGAATATCATTTTCAACCGCGCGCTGGAGCAACGGCTCCATGGCGGCCGCAATGTTGGGATCATCCATGTGCGGAGTGATGAACAGGATCGCGCGCTTCATGCCAAGGCGCGGCGTCTGCGCGCTGACGGTATCCAGCGCAATGGCAAGGGATTGTAAATTGGGTGTCGCGGCGCGGAAATCTGGCTGGAAGGAACCGAGGCCAGCAATAAAATCTGTTGGGCCTGCGTGGTTGATCACCACACCCGCCTGGCTGACGAGGCTGTAATCATCCGCAAGATCGGGCGGGCGGCTTTGCGCCCATGCAGCCAGTACCTGTGCGGCTCGTTGATAACGTGAGAAACCAGTCGAGTCACGCGAATCCAAGGCTACTCCCTGATTAACCGCAATGACCAACTGCAACGGGATGGCCATTTCATTAACAGCACTAACAGCGACGGGTTGTCCATCCTCGATAACAGAAACAGTTTGAGGGGTAAGCCCCGAAGCGAAAATTCCTTGAGAGTCGAATACATCTACAAGGGCGGTCACATTCGGGAAGGTTGAATAGTCCGCAGTGTAGAGATTTGCAGAAGAAAGATCTTGACCCTGCGCATTGGCAGAGGTTGCCATGCTCAGGATCAAGCTTAATGTAAAAAGAAAGACAGTGAATTTACGCATCAGCCTGCAAAACGATCGGAGTGTTTTCGACTGGTGCAGTGAGCTGCATGAATGAAAGCGCCCATGCTGTTTTTGTGTAGGCGGTCAGGATGCCGTTCAAGGTAAGCAGGACTGGGTAGTACACCACACAGCAGGCCAGCGTGATCCATACCGTGACTGGAATAGTAGTGGAATTTTGAAGTGCAGGCATGGAGAAGATCAACGGCAGAACCGCGATGATGATCGGTAATGCGATGATGATGCCCACAATGAAACCGCCCACGCCGAGGATCAACGACAGAACGACCAGACCGCCCGCATTGTTTTTGACAATATCCCAACCGCGTTTGAGACCATCCAACATGCTGAGGTCTTCCAACACGATCGCAACCTGTGCCTGTTCGAGGATGAGCCCAACTGCCCAGCCAACGGGGACGAGCAAACACATCACAGGAATGAGACAGAGGAAGCCAACCCCGGCAGTCAACACTCCCACCAACATCAGCGGGAGGATAATGATCGCGAATGCAAGGCCGACCAAAAAGTTCAAGCCGAAGAAGCGCCAAAAGTAAGGCATGCTTTCAGACCAAAGTTCGCCGAAAGCCAGCGCCTCTGCGCCGCCTTCCACTTTGTGAACGCCCTTGATAATGCCGATGCGTCCCAGCATGCCAAGCGCATACAATGCAATTGAAAGAATAAAGAGGAAAATACAAGCCGCAATGATCACCAGCATGTATTGCTGGAAAAACTCAGCGAACTGTTCGGACATTCTATCGAACTGGCCGCCAGAGAACGGCATGGTATTGCCGTCTGAATCATAATTTGATCCGTTGTTGTTACTGCTATTGCTGTTTCCCCCGCCGCCATTGGCAAATGCCGCAAAAATACCAAAAACCCAGAGTATTTTATGTTTCCAAATGATTGTCCAGGAATGGGTGAGAATTTTTCCAAAGTCGATTTTCATAGTGTCTCCGTAAACAAAGTTCAGACTTGTGGGGCTGCTTGCTTACATTATCATACACTACTCAAATTATTCCGTCCACATGGGGAATGTCACTTACGTCAATTCTTCAACGAACACCACTTGATCTTCAGTTGTTTTCGTCAGACGCAGATAAGTGAGAGCCAGCGAAACCTTCATCCACGTGCCGACCACGCCTTGAATAGCGGCTACGACCAGCATGAAAATACACATCACCGCAATGGACACAGCCATCATGGCGCCATACGTTGACTCTGCTCCCATCTCAAACATCACCGGGAAGGCAAACATGGAAGCCATAAGCGGCACCGTCATGAGGGTGGAAAGAATGGTACTGGCAATATAAATGACGATCGTAATGATCACATATTTCCAGACATTCGCGCGCACCACCTGAAACGCGCGTTTGACTGCGTCCCACGCGCCCAGCCCTTCCGCCACCACGGCAACCTGAGCACCTTCCATTAAACCGAGCATCAGGAACAGCAACGGCGTGAGAAGGATCATGATCGGCTGCATACAAAATGAAGCCATCCCCATCGTCACCAGGGTCAACAAAAACATGAGCATGAAGAATACAAAGAAAACCATGCCGATCGTCAAGCCAATGATCAACATGGTTCCAAGGATGCGCCAAAAATATTGAATTCCGTCGCGTACCAGATCCAAAAACAAAAGGGAGCCCTCATTGCGTTCTGCACGAACGATCCCCAAAGTTGCGGCAGACATGGATAATGTTTGCAATGCATAGCTGAAGATCAAAGACAGAACGAAGAAGATGGAAAAAGCCGTGGTCAGGACCGTTCCAGCCGTGTCGGTGAATACAAAACCGTCACTTCCACTCATTAGAAAAAATGGCACGGCAAAAAGCGGCATGAACAAAAAAGACATCAACATGGGCACCAGCACCAACGCCAGGATAGATTTGTGTTTCCATGTCACTTGCAATGCGCGTGCGAGTACATTCCCATAATCAAAATTCATATTGGAACCTCGATGATTATTCCCACTCAATGGTTGCGGGCGGCTTGCTGGTTACATCATACACCACACGATTGATTCCATCCACTTCATTAACAACACGGCTCGAAATTTTAGCAAGCAGATCATACGGCAGGCGCGCCCAATCAGCGGTCATAAAATCATCGGTCACCACCGCACGGATCGCAGCCGCCTCTTGATAGGTTCGGTAATCGCCCATCACGCCTACAGATTTCACGGGCAGCAACACCATGAAGGCTTGCGAGGTCTGCGCGCCTTTTCCTAAAAATCCTTCTTTGGATAATTCCTCCAAAAGGATCTTATCCGCCGCCCGCAAACGGGATACACGCTCCGGCGTACACTCCCCGAGACAGCGCACGGTCAGGCCGGGACCTGGAAACGGCTGCCGCCAAACAAGCGCTTCACTCAGCCCAAGCGCTTCACCCACCAACCTTACTTCATCTTTAAATAAATATCGTAATGGCTCAACGAGTTCAAACTGCATATCCTTGGGAAGCCCGCCTACATTGTGATGCGTTTTTATTTTATCTGCCTTACTGCGGTCTGGCGCAGACGATTCAACGACATCGGGATAAATTGTTCCCTGCACTAAAAATTTTGGCATGCCCACATTTTTTGCTTCCCTTTCAAAAATGCGGATGAATTTTTCACCAACGATCTTTCTCTTTTGTTCGGGGTCTGTCACCCCTTTTAGCGCGCCCAGAAAATCGTCACTGGCTTCCACTGTAATTAATTCCGCACCCAGGCCGCCGCGAAATGCAGCCGCCACTTGTTCACCTTCATTCGCGCGCAGCAGACCATTATCCACAAACACGCAGACGAGTTGATCGCCAATCGCTTTGTGAACCAACGCCGCCGCCACAGACGAATCCACGCCGCCAGAGACCGCCGCAAGCACACGCTGATCGCCAACCTGTTCCCGAATACGCCTGACGCTATCTTCAATAATGGACGATGGAGTCCATTCTGGTTTGGCGCCGCAGATGTCAACTGCAAAATGCTTGAGCAGCTCAACACCATTGGGCGTGTGATTGACCTCAGGGTGGAATTGCACACCGAAATATTTTCTTTGCATATCGCCAATGGCCGCATACGGACTGTTGTCCGATTTTGCCAGCGCGAGAAAGCCCTCGGGCAGGCGCGTGATCTTGTCTCCGTGAGACATCCACACTTTGGAGACTGCATCCAGCATGGTGCCTGGAATTAAGGGTTGAATTTCCGCAAAGCCAAACTCGCGTTCATTAGACGGGTTGACCTCGCCGCCCAACGCATGTGTGAGCGCCTGCATGCCATAACAGATACCAAAGATCGGCAAGCCTGATTCAAGGATGAACTTTTGAATATACGGCGCATTCTCTTCATAAACAGATTTAGGGCCGCCAGAGAGAATGAATCCCTTGGGCTTGATCGCGAGAATTTTTTCCTGCGGCGTATCCCACGGAAACAACTCGCAATAGACATTTACTTCACGCACACGGCGCGCAATGATCTGCGCGTATTGAGAACCGAAATCGAGAATGGCAATGGATTCTGTCATGTATTAATCCTGTAGGGGCGGGATGACTCCGCCCCTACGTATCTGATATAAGATGAAAATGTAAATGTGGGAAATCCTGATACTCCCCGCCATTGACAATGAGGCGATAGGCTTTGAGATGAAATTCATCCACAAGGCTTTGGACAGTGGAATATAGATCGGTCAGGAAGGTAGTATCCTGCGGGTTGAGGTTGGCAAGGGAAGTCACTTGTTTCTTTGGCACGATAAGCACGTGAAACTTATAGCTTGGAGAAGGATGATGAAACGCAAGCAGGCTTGAGGTCTCACGGAGGCGGTTGACTGGGATAAGAAAACTCATATAAGTGAACATCCAGCCAA
Organism: Anaerolineales bacterium; assembly: GCA_030824405.1. Taxonomy (GTDB): domain Bacteria; phylum Chloroflexota; class Anaerolineae; order Anaerolineales; family Villigracilaceae; genus Villigracilis. The sequence continues at coordinate 13,122 of JAVBXV010000077.1, forward strand.
TTAAAGGAGAAAGAATCCAGAGGAGTTTCTTAATCCACAAATGTGATCTTGCCATCATCCAGAGATTTGATGCAGGCGATCGATTCGATCGGCACGCCCAGAGAAGCGAGAGCATCGCGGCCGCCTTCAAAGTTTTTCTCGATCAGTGCACCAATGCCAACGATCTTGGAACCAGAGGCTTCTGCAAGACGCGCAAGACCGAGGATGGTTTGTCCGCTGGCGAGGAAGTCATCGATGATGAGCACCTTTTCGTTGTTGGCAAGATATTCAGGAGAGACGATCAACTCAACCATGCGTCCTTTTGTGTGCGAAGGCGCGAGCGTGAGATAGACCTGATCTGGCATGGTGATGGGCTTGCTCTTGCGGGCATAGACCACGGGCAGGCCAAGATGGATGCCTGTGGTGAGGGCAGGCGCAATGCCTGAAATTTCAGCGGTCAAGATCTTGGTTGCGCCAACATGCGCAAAGAGTCTTGCAAACTCGCGTCCGCATTCGTCCATGAGATTTGGGTCTACCTGATGATTAACAAAACTATCTACTTTTAAAATTCCGTTGCCGAGCACTTTCCCCTCTTTTAAGATTCGTTCCTGTAACGCGTTCATTTCGCCTCCGATTGACTAGACAGATTTTCCACGCATTGTACAACGCGATTGGATAAGATGCCAGAGGAATTTTCAGATTATCCCACTTAATCACCATTAAGGTCGTAAAAAAGTCTGTGTTAGAATTCTTTGCGTGATTAATACTACAAATCTTGTACTTGCATCCAATTCTCCGCGCAGAAAACAATTGTTGAGTCTTGGGAACTGGAACTTCCAGGTGATCGTCTCAGATATTGACGAGAGTCAACTGGCAGGTGAAAAACCAGACCAATATGTGCTGCGCCTTGCAAAGGAAAAAACACTGGCTGTGGCGCAAAAGGCCCAGCCTGAAAATATCATCATCGGTTCAGATACCTCCGTGATCGATGGCGATGAGATCCTCGGCAAGCCCGTAGATGAAGCAGACGCGAAACGAATGCTCAAACAATTGCGTGGACGGACTCACCAGGTCTACACAGGGGTCGCGATCTACCGCATCAGCGACGGGAAAATGCTCACCGAACTCAGCATCACCGATGTGCCCATGCGCAACTATAGTGATGATGAGATCTCAGCCTACATCCACACTGGCGACCCCATGGACAAGGCCGGCGCGTATGCCATTCAACATCCTGAATTCCAACCCGTTGAATCCATGAATGGATGTTTCGCTGGTGTGATGGGACTGCCCATGTGCCATGTCATCCGCACTCTGCAAAAACTGGACCTGCCCCCCAAGGCAGATGCACCATCCGCCTGTCAGTCCTTATTAAATTATCAATGCCCTGTCTCACCCGCGATCCTGCGCGGCGAAGCATAAATGGAAGGTACCGAATGAAAGTTTTACGATGGCTTAATATCATTTTGATCCTGGCTTTCCTCTCCGCATGCAGTTCAAACGGACAGAGTGGCGGCGGGCTCAGCGGACTCTTTGCGACGTCTACGCCTCTGCCCCCGCCGATAATTGGTATTACACCTGCACCAGATGCCCCCGCTGTGGTGACAAAATACCTGGATGCTCTAAAGCAGGATGATTACGAAACCATGTACGCCCTGCTGACGCAAGCCAGCAGAGATGCAATTGACCTCGAAGGCTTCTCGAAACGCTGGAACGACTCACTGAATACCATGAGCGCGGCAGAGATCGAATACACGGTCAACTCATCCCTGCTTAGCCCAGACAATGCCGAAGTGGGGTATTCGATCACCTACAAAACCGTATTGGCTGGTGATATTCAACGCAGCATCCTGATCCGCATGCACCTTGAAGAAGGTCAATGGAAGATCGTCTGGGAAGACAGCCAGATCCTTCCAGAACTTGCAGGCGGGAATTTACTGGCCATGGAATACAGCGTGCCCGCACGCGGAGATATTTACGCACGCGACGGACAGCCCATCGTTTCACAGTCTGATGCGTTCGCGTTCGGCATTCAAACCGACCAGATCGATCTTGAAATGCAAGGCGCACTCACCAAGGAAGTTGGCCTATTGTGCGGCTTCGACCCTGAATACATCCAGGACCGCATCGATGCGGTGGGACCAGGTTGGTATCTTGCCATGTGCGAAGGCACACGCGAAGAAGCTCAACGCCTACTCTCCATCAGCCCCGGCGGATTGGTCATTCAGGAATACAGCTCACGCTACTATTTTGGAACTGGTCTCGCTCCGCAGGCAGTTGGCTACACCCTGCCCATCTCACCAGAAAAACTGGATCAATACCGCCGCCTCGGCTACAACGGCAGTGAACGTGTAGGCCAGCAAGGCATTGAAGAATGGGCAGAAGATTATCTCGCCGGTCAACATGGCGGCATTCTGCGCGTGGTCAGTCCCAGTGGACAGATCATTTCTACATTGGGACAAAGCAGCCCGCAGCCCGCAGACTCTGTCTATCTCACCATTGATGAGAACATGCAAAACTGGGCACAGCGTTCCATTGAATATTTCCGCGGCGCAGTCGTCGTTATGGAAGTGGACACAGGCCGCATTCTTGCGATGGCCTCCGGCCCCGATTTTGACCCCAACTATTTCGAACCTACCAACCCAAATAATACAGACGGCGTTTCCGTATTGCTCAGCAGCGGCAACACCCCATTATTGAATCGCGCTACACAGGGTCAATACCCGCTGGGTTCTGTTTTCAAGATCATTACCATGTCTGCCGCACTCGAAAGCGGACTGTATCTCAAAGACACACCATACGATTGTCAATATGATTTCCTTGAACTGCCAGATCGCGTACTGCACGACTGGACGTGGGAACATTGTCAGGAACGAATCCGTGACGGCCTTGCATGCAACAGTTCAGATAGTGTTCCCTCAGGTCTGCTCACGTTACAGGAAGGGTTGATGCGTTCCTGCAATCCTTATTTCTGGCACATCGGAAATGACCTGTACTCCAACTGGGATCGCGGCACAGACATTGCAAATATGGCGCGCGGTTTCGGGCTGGGCGCTCCCACCGGCATCGATCAAATTTTGGAAGAATCAGGCCAGATCAACGACCCAGCCACTGTTGTGGATGCGGTCAACCTGTCGATTGGGCAGGGCGATATGCAAGTGACACCTTTGCAGGTGGTCAACTTCATCGCGGCCATCGCCAACGGCGGTACCTTGTACAGGCCGCAGATCGTTGAGAAGATCCAACCTGTGGAAGGTGACCCGGTGCTCATGTTCAAACCCGAGGCACGCGGCACACTTCCATTGAACACAACCAACCTGGCGATCTTGCAAGAAGCCATGATGATGGTGACCCAGGATTCACGCGGCACAGCACGCTTCAACATCCGCGGCTTGCAATTTGATACGGCGGGAAAGACCGGTACTGCTGAATCAAGCAACGGCCTACCGCACGCATGGTTCGCAGGCTACACCATGAATGAAGCCAACACCAACCTGCCAGACATTGCCATCGTAGTGATCGTTGAGAATATCGGTGAAGGTTCCGAATATTCCGTACCGATCTTCCGCGCCATGGTGGAGACCTATTACTACGGCAGCCCGCAAAGATATAATTATGAATTCGGCGAGATCGGCCTGCCGCCGTACACACCCACTCCATAATCATTCGCTACTGTGTCATCCTGTTGCTCAGGATGACATGACGAAAGAAGAGATAATAAAATTATTTTGACAGAAACAACTCATCAAGGTTTGATCATCAAGGCTCAATCTGGTTTCTTTTCAGTGGAAACCAGCGTGGGCCTTGTTGTTTGTCAGTTACGCGGCAAGTTAAAACAAGGCCGCGCCAGAGGCGATATCGCCGCACTTGGAGATCACGTCACCATTACGATTTTGGAAGATGGTTCCGGAGTGGTGGAAAATATCGAAGAGCGCAAGCAGGCTTTGGTCAGGTTGGACCCGCGCCCGCAGGGTGAGTATCAGCAGGTGCTGCTGGCAAATGCCGATCAGGTCGTCTTCGTGTTTGCGTGCGCGCATCCAGACCCAAAATTAAAAATGCTCGACCGCTTCCTTGTCATCGCAGAAAAACAAAAGATACCGCCGTTGATCGTGGCGAACAAAACCGATCTCGTGGACGAAGGTAAAAAGATCTTCGGCATGTATGAAGACATTGGCTATCGTGTGATCTACACCTCCGCCGAAAAAATGCATGGCATCGAAGAATTGCGCGAAGCATTGGTGAAAAAGATTAACGCGTTCGCAGGGCCAAGTGGTGTGGGGAAATCATCCCTGCTCAACAGGCTGCAGCCCGGGCTTGGCCTCGCTGTCAATCAGATCAGCGCCTACATGGACAAAGGTAAGCACACCACGGTCACGCGCCAAATGTTCCCGCTGGATGGCGGCGGATTTGTAGCCGATACCCCAGGTTGGAAATCGCTGGCCTTGTGGGACACGCGCCCCGAAGAGATCGATGCCTATTTTCCTGAATTGCGCAGGCTCGTTCCTGAATGTCAATTCAGTGATTGCTCGCACATGCACGAACCCGGCTGCGCCGTGCTCGCCGCTGTGAAGGCTGGCACTGTTCATAAAGAACGATACGATTCATATTTGCGGCTACGGTTGGGCAGGGATTAAGGTTAGAATCAGAACATGGCTGACAACTGGAATCTACTCGGACATGAATGGGCTGTGGACATGCTTCATCAGCACGCGGCGCGCGGGGATGTACGCCATGCGTATCTTTTCTGTGGACCTCCCGGGCTGGGCCGTCGTACTTTGGCAATTCGCCTCGCCCAGGCATTGAACTGCACAAAACCACCTGCGCCCGGTGTACCCTGCGGGCTATGCCGCGATTGCAAACAGATCGAAGCCATGCAGCATCCAGACATGGTCGTGATTGAGTCTTTGGATGGCGATGGACTCTCAAAAGAAGGCGGGACACTTAAAGTAGATCAGGTTCGTGAAATGCAGCGGACGCTTACGCTGAAACCGTATCAGGCAAAATATCGCATCGCCTTGTTTTTACGTTTTCAGGAAGCGAACGACAATGCGGCCAATGCGCTTTTAAAAACTCTTGAAGAAGCCCCCGCGCACGCGATCTTATTATTAACCGCCGAAACCCCCGAACAATTATTACCCACCATCGTTTCACGCTGTGAAATTTTACGACTGCGCGCCTTGCCGATCTCTGCCATCGAAGCGGACTTGATCGAGCGCGGCGTGGAAGCCGAGCGCGCCCGTCTGCTTGCACACATCAGCGGCGGCCGCCCCGGCTATGCCCGCAAACTTGTCGATGACAGCACCCTGCTTGAAAAGCGTGAGGAACGACTCAACGATCTGCAAACTTTACTGCCCGCCCCGCGTGTTGAAAAATTTTCATACGCAGATAAACTCTCAAAAGATAAAGACGCCATGCGGCAGGCCATTTTGATCTGGCTATCTTACTGGCGAGACGTGATGCTGCGCGTGGCTGGCGCTGAAACTCCGCTCACCAACGTGGACCGCAACATGGAAATCGAGTTCCTCGCAGGCCGTCTGGACTTGTCCACGGCGCGGCGAGTGGTGAATGATCTCGAAAACACTCTCGAAAAAATGGACCGTAACGTCAACTCCCGTTTGCTGGCTGAGGTTCTGTTATTGGATTGGCCAAGAGTGTAATCATGCACCCAAAAGTAAAGACATTGGTCGAACACTATCAATTCCAGCCCCTCCCCGCGGAGGGGACTCTCTTTGTCAGCACCTATCGCTCCGCGCAGGAAATGGACGGCGGCAAACCGTTTGGCACCGCCATGATCGGCATGTATTGCGACGAGCCGCACAGCATGTCCCTTTTTCACAGATTGCCCGTCGATGAGACCTGGCATTTCTATGGCGGCGATCCATTGCGGTTGGTGTTGTTGTTTCCCGATGGCTCCAGCAAAGACATCATCATGGGAACAGATACATTCAAAGGACAACTCGTTCAATTTGTGATTCCCGCTGGAGTATGGCAGGCAGGCCACATGATCGATGGAGGCATATACTCCCTCTTTGGCTGCACCATGGCGCCCGGCTTCACCGGTGACATGTTCGAAGGCGGCACACAAAAACAACTGCTGGATGCATATCCAGATCGCGCCGCAGACATCCGACAACTGGGCATCAGCACGAACGAAACCAGCATGCCAAAAGGATTCGCTTCCTAATTTAAAAAAACAATAAACAAAAAATCCTTCGGTGTTTCCACCGAAGGATTTTTTGTTTATTCAATGGTCTCGCGTAACTTGCGCGCCAGCTTTCCAAAATGCGGAGTGTAGCGAATGTCATCTTTTCTGGGACGTGGTATATCCACTTCCAGGTCAAATTTCACTTTACCGGGGCGCTGAGTCAACACCAGCACACGGTCTGCGAGGAACAAAGACTCGTTGATCGAATGCGTCACCATGATGACCGTCTTTTGTTTGGCCTGCCAGATGCGCGATAACTCCGTCCACATGCGCTCGCGAGTGATCGCATCCAGCGAGCCAAAAGGCTCATCGAGCAGAAGCAGGTCTGGGTCATGGACGAGCGCGCGCGCGATCCCCACGCGCTGTGCCATCCCGCCTGATAAATCCCGCGGCCACGAGTCTTCAAATCCATCAAGCCCCACCAGTTCGATCATCTCCTGCGCTTTGACCCTGGCTTTGGCATCGCTCACACCTTCCAACTCCAGCGGCAGTTTGATGTTGTCCATCACGGTGCGCCAGGGCATCAGGTTCGATTGCTGAAAGACCATGCCGATCTTCGGGTGCTGTCTGCGAATGAAATGCACATTTCCAGAAGTGGGCGCCAGCAGCCCAGCCAGCACACGCAGCAACGTTGTTTTGCCCGAACCCGAAGGGCCAAGAAAACAAATGAACTCACGCGGGCATACTTCGAAGGAAATATTTTCAAGCACATGAAGACCGCCGTTGCTGTCGGGAAAAACAACACTGAGATCATGAACGGTAAGGATGGGTTTTGTTGTCATGGTTTCTTTCGCCGTAAAAGTTTTCTTCGCGGCTAAATGATTACGGAATAAATTCGTTCGTGAAAGCCTTGCTCAGATCCAGCTCTTCAGGGATCAAGCCCATATCCAGCAAAACATTCTGCATGTTTTCCCAGGCTTGCGGGTCTGAATAGCCAAGGCGGTCTGCCTTCCATTGGTTGATGGAAACAGCAAGAACCTCTTTTTGCACGGTTTCATCAAGATCAACAAAATTGGGAATATAGGTTTCACTCAAAGCGTACGCTTCATCGGGATGATCAATAGTGTATTGCAAACCTTTCAAGAATGCGCCGACAAAACTTCGCACCAATTCAGGATTCTCCGCGATCACTTTTTCACTTGCAAGAATTCCATTCGAAGCCAGCTGCACAAAATCTGAAACGCGCAATTCGGTCACATCCATCCCCTGCGCCTTCAACTGAACAGGTTCATTCGCGGCATACCCAACGATAATATTCTGCGTGCCCGCCGCCATCAACTCCACCTGATTAAAACCGATCTCTTCCAAAGTCACATCGGCTTCGCTCAACCCCGCCGAGAATAACAACGCGCGTAAGCCAACATAATTTGCACCGAACAAACCAGGCAGGCCGATCATCTTCCCTTTCAAGTCCGCGGGCGCGGCGATCCCCAGATCACTCTTCGCAACCACAGAGATCGGGTATTGCTGATACCACGCCATCACATACGTCACGGGCACATCCTGCGCACGCGCCAGCAGCACCTGCTCGCCAGAAGCCACCGCAAACGGCAGCTCGCCCACGCCCACCAACTTCACGCCATCGGTCTCGAACGCATAATCAAATTCGATCTCGAGTCCCGCTTCCTTGAAATATCCCTTTTCGATCGCAACATAATACGGCGCATATTGGATATTCGGAATGTACCCCATCGGCAGGCGGATGTGGGTCAACGCTTCGTTCTTAACCTGTGAACTGCCGCAGGCCGAAAGGCCAAGCGCCAGCCCAAGCATGAGCATAACTAATTTCTTAAACATAATGTCTCCTTGAAATTTTATTAACTTAGGATGCAGGTTGCTGCCATCTTAAGAATCTTTTTTCCAACAGCGTCACGATCCCATATAACATCAACGCCAGTGTGATCAGCATGAACACCGCCACAAACACCATGGCCGTGTCGTACTGAAAATCTCCAACCTTCAGCAAAAAGCCGAGTCCGTTCTTTGCATCCACCAATTCACCAACGATCGCGCCGATCACGGACAATGTTGCGCCGATGCGCAGCCCGCCCAGCAGCACAGGTAGGGACGCAGGCAATTCCAACTTGAATAAAATTTGCCAGCGTGTGGCACGCACAGAACGCATCAGATCGTACAACACGGGCGGCACAGCACGCACACCTACAACCGTGTTGACCAACACTGGGAAGAACACGATCAAGGAACAGATCAACACCTTGGACGTGATTCCCGACCCGAACCAGAGGATCAGCAAGGGTGCAATTGCCACGATCGGCACGGCCTGGCTCGCCACCAAATATGGCGAGAGAATCTTTTCAAGCGAACGAGACTTCGCCAGAAAATATCCAATGATGGTTGCAGAAATCACGCCAAAAAATAAACCCAGGGTGATCTCGAGCAGTGTGTACCCCGTGTGCAACAGCAAACTCCCATCCGCAAGGGATTTGAGGAAGCGTACCCACACGTCCACGGGGGAGGGCAGGATGAAGCGCGGCAAGTCTGTGACGCGCACGATCAATTCCCAGGCAATGATGCCCAGGAGCACGGAGATGAGTCCAAGCCAGCGTGAGAAGGATGTTTTCATAAAGTTTATTTTCCGTAGGGGCAGGGTCTCCCTGCCCAGGGGCGAGAGAACCTCGTCCCTGCAAATGAAACAAAAAAATGCGCCTCGCTACAATTAAGTCTCGGGGCGCAGAAACAGGCCAGAGCGGAGTCTGATGCGTGGTTCACATCCAATAAAAATCCCGAAAACAGCGAACGTTTTCGGGGCGTGAATCAACACATAGACCAGCGCGGGTCATGTTGCTTGTACCTTCTTCTATCCAGACTATACTGTCGGCCTCGGAATTACACCGAGTCATGCTTGCTTTTTGCGGCGCCTGTTTCTCAACGGAGAAACTGTCACAGCCCAAAGAGGCTCGTGGGCTTTACCACCGATCGGGAATTGCACCCTGCCCCGAAGGTTATTAAGTTGTAACGCAATTATAGCGCAATAAGATTAATTATTGTTTAGCAGCACGTTTAGCGCAACCAGCCCGCCGCACAAACAGAAAGAGATCAGGATCGAAACCGCAAAATAAATGATGATGTTATTTTGATTCGACAGCCCTGTCTTGCCGTTGTATTGCGTGCCGCAGCTCTGACATTTCACATGCGTGAACATGGACGGTCCCAGCGCGCCGCCCCACCACGTATAACCAACTTTTTTGGCCGCGCTTTGCCCGCATTGTGGACAGGGTTTATATTGAATTGAGTTTTGCATATTCTTCTCTCCATAATAAAAATAGTGTTGATGATTTCCATCAACACTATTTTTATCTTTTTATAAACAATCAGTAAATCACACCAATGTAGGGGCGAGATGACCTCGCCCCTACATGTTTATTTCAACTGCGCTTTGATCTTCTCAGCGGTATCTTTATAAGCGGCCAATTTCTCGGCTTCTTTTGCAACCAACGCGGCGGGAGCTTTGTTGGCGAAGTCACTGGAGAGAAGTTTTTCGAGACGCTCAATGTGGGATTCGGCTTCTTTCAATTCTTTCTCAAGACGCGGCTTGTCATTTGCCAGATCAACCGTGCCAGCGAGCGGAATGTAGATCTCGACCGAGCCAACCACGATCACGGCGCTGTCTTCGGGCTTCTCTGTCAGGGACTGGTCAATGGTGAGCAATGAGAAGTCCAGGCTTGCAAGCGCGGCGATCATCTGAGCCTGATCTTTCAGCAGGTCGGTTCTATCACCTGCCGAGATATTCGCGGCGAGTTTCTTGGATGGCGCGATATTCTTTTCTGCACGCAAATTGCGGATCGAGCGCACCAATTCCTGAACCAGTGTGAAGTCCGCGATCTTGGATTCTTCCCAGCCTTCGAGTTCGCGCGGTTCAGGGAAGCGGGCGGTGATGAGCGCAGTCGGCCAATCTTTGGCGATATCGGCAATTCGAGAATCTTTCAACGCCTGATGCAGGTGTCCCCAGACCTCTTCGGTGATAAAGGGTGTAAAGGGATGCAGCAAACGCAGACAGGTATCCAGCACGCGCACGAGTGTTTCCACGGTCTGCTGTTTGGTTGCTTCATTCTTCATCTGCTCTTTTGCGATTTCCACATACCAATCTGCGAAATCGTTCCAGATGAATTCATAAATTTGCTGGCCAGCCTGTCCATACTGGAAGTTCTGGAATTGACGTTCCACATCGCGGATGAGGGTTTGCATCTTTGCCCAGATCCAACTATCTGCAAGTGTCCAAGTTTGACCATTGACTGCGGACGATGGACCATCTTCCAACGAATCAATCGCGTTAATTACGAAACGTCCCGCGTTCCAGATCTTATTGGCAAAGTTGCGGTTGGCTTCCACTTTCTTGATGCCCACATTTGTATCATTGCCAGGCGTGGAACCGACCAGCATCGTGAAGCGTAAAGCATCCGTGCCGAATTCATCCATCACGATCAGCGGGTCGAGCACATTGCCTTTGGTCTTCGACATTTTATGTCCAAGCTCATCGCGGACAAGTCCATGCAGGTACACGGTATGGAACGGCGGCACTTCTGTAAATTCGAGTCCGCTCATGATCATGCGTGCGACCCAGAAGAACAAAATATCGTAACCCGTTTCCATGTAGGAGGTTGGGTAAAAATATTTCAGGTCGGGCGTTTGCTCAGGCCAGCCGAGAGTGGAAAACGGCCACAAACCCGAAGAGAACCAGGTATCCAACACATCGTCATCCTGATGAATTTCCTTCGAGCCGCAGGTTGCGCATTGAGTTGGGTCTTCGCGAGCCACGGTCATGTGATGCTCGGGGCAATACCAAACAGGGATGCGATGTCCCCACCAAAGCTGGCGGCTGATGCACCAATCTTTGATGTTATCGAGCCAGTTGTAATACACTTTTTCAAAACGCTCAGGCACGATCTTGATCTGTCCATTGCGGACTGCATCGAGTCCCTTGTCTGCGAGCGATTCCATTTTCACGAACCATTGTTCCGAGATCATCGGCTCAACAATTTCACCGCCGCGCTGTGAGCGTGGAATGGTGGTGGTGTACGGCTCGGTCTTGATGACAAGGTCCGCGGCTTTCATATCTGCCCAGATATTTTTGCGGGCTACGATCCTGTCTTGACCTTGATACTTGCCGCCGTTTTCGTTGACCTTGGCTTCTTTATCGAGCATCGAGATGATCGGCAGGTTGTGTCTCTGCGCGATGGCATAGTCATTCGGGTCGTGGCCTGGTGTGATCTTCAACGCACCCGTACCAAATTCCATGCTGACGTAATCATCAGCGATGATCGGAATTTCGCGGCCAAGAATCGGCACAATGGCTTTCTTACCGATGAATTTCTTAAAGCGCTCATCCTCAGGGTGAACTGCCACAGCGGTATCCCCAAGAATCGTTTCGGGACGGATGGTGGCGACGGGAATAAATTCGTCTGAATCCGCGATCATATATTTGAAATAATATAACGTGGCCTTTTCTTCGCTGTATTCCACTTCAAGATCAGACACAGCGGTCTTGAGTTGCGGCGACCAATTGACAAGACGCGGGCCGCGATAGATCAGTCCTTTTTCATAGAGGCGCACAAATGCCTCTCGAACTGCCCGACTCAGGCCTTCGTCGAGAGTGAAGCGTTCTCTGTCCCAATCACAGGATGCGCCCATGCGGCGAATCTGATTTGTGATCATGCCGCCGTATTTATGCTTCCAATCCCAGGTGCGCTCAACGAACTTATCGCGGCCTAATTCTTCGCGGGTCACTTCGTCATTTTTGAGCAGGTCGCGTTCCACCATGAGCTGCGTGGCAATGCCCGCGTGATCGGTGCCTGGAACCCAGAGAGTTGAGAAACCTTTCATGCGGTGATAGCGCACCATGAGATCTTCCACGCTGACAAACATGGCGTGACCGATATGCAATTCACCCGTTACATTGGGCGGCGGGATCGAAATGACGAACGGTTTGACGTTCGGATCGAAGTCAGGTTTGTTGGGATCATTATGCGGCTTGAAATATCCGCCCGAATCCCACATGGCGTAGATGCGGGATTCGGTGGCTTTGAAATCGTAGGCCTTGGGTAGTTCGTGTTTGGTCATTCTTGCTCCTTGATCGTCTCTCTCTGAGCGCGGCTTCGCTGCACCCAGCATGACATGGTCATTAAAAAATAAAACGCTTCGTCCTAAAAGAGGACGAAGCGAGCTTCGCGGTACCACCTCAATTCGTTCTATCCGAAAGATAAAACGCACTTGAATTGCGCTAACGGGCAAACCCGTGCCGTTCTACTGGTTAGCGTTTCGCTAATTTTCTTCGGCAATTTTTTCAGACGACTTCGGCGTTCATTTCCTGCGGAGACTTCCACCTTGCATCTCCTTCTCTGTCAGGTATGTTTCGCGTACTACTTCTG